>CAZDJT010000029.1:0-7011 GCA_964505875.1 Candidatus Woesearchaeota archaeon
ATATTTAAGAAAACAGAAGAGCCAAGAAAAGAAATCAATAATTCATATAAATCGCCAGCAAGGTCAAATTATCTGTCTTCTTTTCTAACTTCCCCATAAACTATTCTTCTTCCTCTTCATATCTGCAATTTCCTGGAGAACAGAAAGTTCCTGCGAGTTTAAAATATCTTTGTTCTTTTTAAATTGTCTAAACTGCATCTCAGATATATCTGAATAAAGATATTTCTTTCCTTTCAACTGCCTGTCAAAAGTCACTCCTGGCAAAGCCATAGCCAATTCTTGTCCTTGATTCGCCTCATTAACTCCGCTCTTCTCCAACTGCAATGATTTTATATGGGCTATTTGCTCTCCTTCCAAATCAATTAAAGGAATCCCGATTTTAGCTTTACCAGCAGAAACACGAACACCAAAGATAGCAGGATTAGAATTCCTAAAAACATGATCTGCAAGAATTTCAAGTTTGCATATAGTAGCTAAGCCCATCATCTTCTCTTTTAGTAAAGCTTGTTCCTTTTCTTTTCTCCAAACTCCAAGGTCTTCAATTAATTTGTAAACAACTTCTCCTCTGATGATTTTAACACCTGCAGGAATCTCAAAACCATCTTCAATTTCGCTATTAAAACCTATAACGACAGCATCAAGTGCATTTATATCTAAATTGGCCTTCGCTGAGCTAACATCTCCTTTTCCTATTCTTCCTATTCCTGCTTTAAGAATCTGAATATTCTCTTGCTTCAGAAGAGTAATAAGAGCTTCAAGACTGCCAAGAGAATCTGCCTTTACTATTATTCCTTGCTTATCAACTTCTAAAGCTTGAGAAATATCTTTCTTGAGAGCCAATTTAATATCTTTCATATCTCCTTTTACTTCTTGAAAAGGCATGCCCGAAAGAATATCCTCATTTGTAGAAAGCTGCATTCTAACTCCAGATGCGGCAGCGATATGTTTAACAGCTTTATATTTGTTAGAAAGAGGCAATATCTCAGACAAGGCACGAACTTTTGCAATTACTGGTTCTCCAAAATTTCCGATAACAATCTCATCTCCTTCATCAAGTTTTCCATCATACAATATTGCCTCAGCCCATTCATGTCCTTTCTCTTTTTTAACTTCTAAAATAACTCCCTTAGCTGCTTCGCTTACTTTCAATCTCTCTTTTAGAAATCTCTGGCATAATCCGCATAAAACAAAAAGCAGCTCTGAAATCCCTTCTCCAGTTCTAGCAGAGCAAGGAACAAGGGCAATTCTCTTGCTAAAGTCAGAAACTTCAAAATATAAATCAGACTCAAAGCCATGTTCTTGCAATGAAGCTTGAAACTGCAAAAGACATTCATCAAATTCTTGTCTGACATGAACTGCCTGTCCTTCAATACTCTCTTTTACAGAATCTCTTCTGCTCCATCCAGAAATATTATCTATTTTATTCAAAGCAATAAGAAAAGGAGTTTTGTTTGCTCTCAGAATCTGTAAAACTTCTGCTGTCTGCGGTTTTATTCCTTCTTTGATGTTTACAACAAGTATAGCAAGGTCAGCTAAACTTCCTCCTCTCTTCCTTAAATTAGTAAATGCAACGTGTCCAGGAGTATCAATAAACAAAAATCCAGGAATTTCAAGATTTACTTTATTCTCTTCTATCAGTGGGCACTCTTTCTTTATCTGCTCAATAGGGTATTTTGTAAAACTTATCTTCTGAGTTATGCCTCCAGCCTCTCCTTTTTGAACAGAGCTCCCTCTAAAGCAGTCTAATATGCTTGTCTTGCCATGATCCACATGACCACAGACCGTTACTATTGGTTGTCTTAATGTCATTTTCCTTTCTCTCCATCATATGCTCTTCTAAGAATAGGAGTCTTTTTAAAGCTTATATTTCCTGTCTTAATATGGAAGAAAGAACTTTACAAGAATACATAGCAGACACAACTGGCCTCCCAACAGTACCAAGAAAAGCGCCTGTTGCATTAAGAACAGACGCTACAGAAGAAGACTTTGAAGTGAGAAGAATAGACCATTCTAATCCTTTAGAAGATGAAGTTATGTTAGTGAAGAAAGTAAGAGAATTTTACAAAGATACGAGAATAGGCCTTGGCGTTAACGGCTGTGTCAGCTTAATAGGAACAGGGAGATTAACAAAAATAATCAATATAACTACTCACAGAAATTATGCTGAAGTTACAGCGATGACATTTTAAGATAATTATATTTTTCTAGTCAAAACAACTATCTAAAATTTCTTTCGTTAATTGAACTGAACTATCACATTCTTGTTTTAAATGCCATGAAAGGCTCAGTTTAAAATAAGCATTCTCTACACTCTTGCCTTTTTCTTGTACAGCTTTAACAGCAGGTACAAAATCTCCATCACCAGAAACAAGAATAACTATATCAAACGTATTTTCATAAGTTCCTTTTACCATATCCACAGCAATATGAATATCATCTCCTTTTACAACATAATAATTTTTTGTTGTGCCTTTAACTTTTCTCTTTTGTAATCGTGCAAGAATGAGTTTAACTTTTTCAGTATTTCTTATTTTATCAAAAAATTTCTGTTGCTTCCAATATTTTTCTTGATCATCACTATAATCTAAAGAAGCATTATAATAAAAAGCCCTTAAAAATTCTCTATCTTTTCCTGCCAAAATTTCACCTAATTTCTTAAAATTAAAATTAGTCAAATGCTTGTCTTTTCCATAAACTCTTTTAAGTCCATAGTAGAAATTGTTACCATCGATGAATAAAACGACTTTCTTCATTCTGGTATATAGTCTGCTCATCTTTAAAAATATTTACAGAACGATTAAATAAAATATATTAAAACCCAGTCTCGCCGAAGCAATACTGGGGAGTATATAATAGATACAATTAGACATACCTTAAAAAGCTTTCTATTTACATAGCCATTTCATCATCTGCAATCTCAACTTTCTTCTTTTTCTCTGGTTTTGAGAAACTCTTTTCCGGAATTGCAGAAGCAGATAAAGGCGCAGAAGATGACGAAGATGGAGAGGAACTAGGAAGAGAAGATTGTTCTGCTGCTCCCTCTAAATCCTTTTCATCAATGCTATTTATAGCCGCTTTGAATATAGAAAATTTATCTGCAGGAATTCTCGTTCCAGCTTTAGTAAAACCAGTATATCTCTCAGATTTGACAAATTCTCTTATGGTAACTCCTCTTCTTCCTCCAAAATCATCTATTCTGATTATAATCTCAGTGTCTCCGCTTTTCTGTATTCTATCAATATCTTTTTCCATAAAGGTAAATAGAGAGATAGTTTATATATTTTTAGATTGAAAAATAGCAAGATGAAGAAATAAAGTATTTACCAATAGTAGTAAAGAAGATATAAATATGGTAAAAACAAGAAAGATAAATGCTTGATAAAATAGCTCATCATCTACTTCTGAAATTAGACCCAGAAAGAGCGCATTCTTTAGGAAAATTAGCAATGAGATGGAAAATTGAAGCTCCGGGAAGATATATTACAAAACATAAAAGTTCAGATAAAGTAGTAGAAAGAACGCTTAGAACAACTCTTGATAATCCTTTAGGACTTGCTGCAGGTTTTGATAAAAATGGTGAACTAATTGATGTAGCAAGAGAATATGGATTCGGCTTTGTAGAAGTTGGAAGTGTTACGTATAGAGGTGGAAAAGGAAATCCAAAACCTCGCCTATTTAGATTGACAGATAGAGAAAGCCTGTTGAATAGACTTGGTCTCAATGGAAAACCAGCAGAAGAAGTCGCAGAAAGATTAGCAAGAGCAAAATCTCCTTTCTTCGGAGTGAATATTGCAAAAACTCACGACTCACAAATTGTAGGAGACAAAGCAATTGAAGATATACATTCATCTTACAAATTATTAAAGAACTTTGGACTTTACATTGTAATTAATATTAGCTGTCCAAATACTACAGAAGGAAAAACTTTTGAAGACTCTCCTTCAGCTTTACATGAATTGCTTGATACACTTAATGAAGAAGAAAGTCAGAAACCTATCTTAGTAAAGCTGTCTCCTACATTAACAAGAGATAAATTGCATGAGATAATGAAAATTACAGAAGATAGAGTTGATGGATATGTCTGTGGAAACACTCTTCCTTCTGGTGAAAGAAAGGATATTCTTGAACAATATGGGAAAGGAGGAATAAGTGGAGCAATTTTAAGGGAGCATGCTCTAAATCTTACAGGAAATGTAAGATTAAATACAAATAAATTAATAATAGGTTGCGGTGGAATCTCTAATGCAGAACAGGCAAATAAAATGAAAAGATTGGGAGCTAACTTGATACAAGCGTACACTGGATTTATTTACCAAGGCTCTAGATTTGCACATGAAATAAATAAAGGTCTTGATGAAAAAAGAAAGATATGGTAGTTAATTGCCATGTCCATACAAGGGACTTTAGACAGGCTAATAAATAAAATAGTAAGAAAAGAAAGCCAGAACTATAAAGCTGAGCAATCTTGGAACTACACCATAGAGCAGGAAGTTCTTCCCAGACAAATTAAGAGAGCCAAAAATAATAGGAAAATAAGGCAATGGAGAGATAGCAGACAGAAAAACAAACCATCTTCCTCTTTTGTTTATCTCTTTTATAATTTTTTTTATAGTAAAGGAATCAAATGCCTGCTGAACAAATATCATGCCGTATTTTCTCCCTATAATAAAACCAAAAACGGAGCCAAACGTAGAGCTTATCATTATAACGAACAAGAGAAGAATAATGTTAATCTCGGCAAAAGAGCCAGCCAGAATAAGCAAATGCGGTGAAATAAACTGCGGGATAAATTCAAGAATAAACGAAGAAATTAATATAGCAATCAAGCCATAAGACTGTATAGTTTCGTTTATCTCTCCTTTTAATGTTGAATAATAAATTACACTAAGAGCAAACAGTAAAAAGACAGCGATAACAGCCGTAAATCCACTGATTCTTAATGTATCTTTATTAATTATCATCTAATTTCATAGTAAATGGATATTTAAAACTAATGAAAGAGAAGAAAGATAAAATAATAAAGTACTTGCTAAGAGTGGTGAATAACATATAAATACAGCTAATCAAATAAAGGAAAATGGTAGTTGATTGTCACGTTCATACAAGAGATTTTAGACAGGCTAATAAAGAAACGATAGAACATGCGTTGAATGTCGCAAAAAAGAACGGAATTGCAGGTATTTTTGCAATGCCCAATACAGATCCGACATTAGATACTGAAGAAAGAGTCCGTGAATATTTGAACATTGGGGATAGGGCAAGAGTTCCAGAAGTATTTTTCGGAGTTTATATGGCTCTTACAGGAGATACTGAGCAAGTAAAAAGAGCTGTAGATGTGCACCATCGTCTTTTTCCAAAAGTTGTCGGATTCAAGCTTTATGCTGGACACTCAACAGGAAACATTGGAGTTGTTGAACAATATAAACAAATACAAATATTTGAAACACTTAAAAAGTCGGATTATCGTGGCGTATTAGCAGTTCATTGTGAAAAAGAACAACACATGAATAACAAACTCTTCATAAAAGACGAACCAATCACACATGCAACTTTAGCAAGACCAGAAATAGCTGAAGTAGAATCAGTAGGAGACATGATTTACTTTTCTGAACATATAGGATTTAAAGGAAAACTGCATATAGCACACATTTCTTCTCCAAAAGCCGTGGAAATTGTAAATAATGCAAGAATATATCGCCAATTAAATATTTCTTGTGGTGTTTGCCCTCATCATTTAATATTTGATTATAATATAATGAAAGAACCTAACGGTATTTTGTATAAAATGAATCCTCCTCTAAGAGAGCCTGGAGTTCCAGAAGAATTATTTAAACAATTAAGAGAAGGAAAAATAAATTGGATTGAATCTGACCATGCCCCACACAGACTTAGAGAAGACAAATTAGGAGAAAATCCTAAAGGAGAGTGTGCATCAGGTGTGCCCGCACTTCATGCTTGGCCTCTAATAATTGAATGGCTGAAAATGAAAGGTGTGGAAAGAAATCAAAAGCAAGACATACACGACATAACACATGGGAATATTGTAGATAGATTTGGTATACCTATAGTATCAAGAGAAATAAGAAACATTTACAATCCGAAAGAGTATGGATTCAATATATGGAGTCCTTTGGAAGTTCAACTTGGTTGGCCGAAAGCATAAAAAGCTCAATAAATCTATATTATTATGCAATCTCTTAAAATAAACTCTATAAAAATAAAGAACAGACTCTTCCTCTCTCCAATGGTAGATGTTACAGACTTGCCATATAGACTTGTCTGTAAAAAAGCAGGTGCTGCAATGACATATACTGAAATGCTCTATGCAGATGCAATAACTCATGAAAATGATAAAACAAAGAAGCTGATGGAAACAATCAAAGAGGAAAGCCCAGTTGGAATTCAAATAACGGGGAATAAAATAGAAGAAATAAAAGCCTGTTTACCTTACCTAAAAGAATACGACTTAGTAGATATAAACTGCGGTTGCCCTTCAATAAGAATAGTAGGAAGCAAAGCAGGCTCTTTTCTGCTGAAAAACCCTGAGAAGATAGCGGAAATGATAAAAATACTAAAATCTGCAGGACTGACAGTTACAGCAAAAATAAGGCTTGGTTTTGACAATAATTCTGTCTTAAGTATAGCAAAAATAATAGAAAAAGCAGGAGCAGATGCTCTAACAATACACGCAAGACTTGCAACACATTCCAATAAAATCCCAGCAGACTGGACTTGGATAGCTAAAGCAAAAAAAGAGTTAAAAATTCCAGTAATTGGAAACGGAGATGTAACAAACCCAAAGCAAGCAGAAGAAATGTTAAAAATAGCCGACGGAGTCATGATAGCACGGGCAGCTATCGGAGATCCAGACATATTTGCTCGCTGTATCTCCTATATGAAAACAGGGGAAATAATAGAAAAATCTTTCAAGAGAAACTTGCCATATCTTAAATTATATATAAAATACTGCAAAAAATACAAATTCAATCAACTTCATAGGATAAGAAACAT
>CAZDJT010000030.1:0-5488 GCA_964505875.1 Candidatus Woesearchaeota archaeon
TTTTCTTCCTTCTTCTCTGCTGGTTTTGCGCCTGCTGGAGCTGCTGTTGCGGCTGCTGCCGGTGCTCCCGCGACTGGTGCTGCTCCGGCTGCTGGAGCTGCTGTTGCGGCTGCTGCCTTTGCTGCTTCTTCTGCTGCTTTAGCTTCTGCTGCTGCCTTTGCTGCTTTATCTTGTTTATCTTTAACTGATGCAAAGAAGTTCTGCAATTCTTCTTTCTTTTGCTCGGAAACTGAAGTTATTTCTTGTTTTATCTCTTTATCATATTTACCAGAATCAATATCTTGCTCAATTTCTTTTGCAGGTTTATTGTCAACTAATATTCCTAGTGAGACGCAAGTTCCGACAACAAGTTTAACTGCTGATTTAAGGTCTTTTGCAAGAAGATTCTGTCTTTTCGTCTTTGCTACTTCTATAATTCTCTCAAGAGCGATATTACCAACTTTTACTGAGCCAGCATCTCCTGAACCTTTTTCCAGACCTAGCTCTTTCTTTATCAGCTCTGCTACTGGAGGAGAGAAAACTTTTATTACATATGTCTTTGTCTTACCATCAACATCAATTTCAACGGGAACTTTTGTGCCTTTAAAGCCAAGAGTTGCAGAATTAACATCAGAAATTACCTTGCCCATATTTATTCCAAGTGGTCCTATCTGCTGAGCTACTGCTGGACCTGGCTTCATGTCTCCACCGTCAACAATTAATTTAACTTTCATAGTACAAACCTCCAGCGGGTTTCTACAAGTTCCAGCAACCATTTATTATTATTCATATAATGCTCCTAAATCTTCTGATTTATCTTCAGCTTCCTCATTTGCCTTATCTTCACGCCTTATAACCTTTACGTTATCTATCTTTACAGTTACTGGGATAGGGACAGATGCTCCAAGAAGAGAAACTACAACTTCTCTTCTCTGTTTATCTATTCTGGTTACTTTAGCTTTTTCATTCTTGAAAGGCTCTGATATCATCTCAACAATATCTCCAACTTGAATATTTACTGCTTCTATCTTCGGCTCAAGCATATTCTTTATTTCTTCATAGCTAACAGTTTTGCCAATGATTCCTTTTACATAAGGCAAGTTAAAAGCTGCTTCTTCAGCTGAGTCTCTGTCAGATGCTTCTAAAATTATATATCCTTTAAGTCCATGAGCTCTGACAGCTGCGAATACATTTAGGTTCTTTTTCTCAGCTCTGTCAGCAATCATTTCTAAGGCTTTCTCTTCCTTGTTTGTTGTAACTTTTATTATGAATAACATCTAAGCTCCGACTACTCCCTAATATCTAAGAAGTAGACGATTTTAATGAGAAATAGGCATTTATAAATTTTTTCTTTTGCTTTCTTAAAGACAAAAACAAATAATTTTATAAAAGGAGATATCCGCGTAAATTGATATGGTTGAGAGCAAGAAGAAAATTGTCAGAGTAAATCTTGGATGCGGAGAAGATTACAAAGAAGGATGGATAAATGTAGATTATAATAAGAAAGTGAAAGCCGATATATATTCTGATTTTCTGAAGAAACTTCCCTTTAAAGACAACTCTGTTGATTTTATCTATGCGAAGAATATATTTGAGCATGTTCCAAATCCTCTTGATTTCCTTTTTGAGATAAAGAGAGTTTTGAAGAAAGGCGGGAAAGTTTCTTTAATTACAGATAATGCCTCTTATTTTATCTTCCATTTCCCAAGAAAGAAAGCTTATCATGATACATATGACTTTGGAATAAATGACAGGCATTATTTCTTCTTTCAGAGAAAGCACTTAATTAACTTTGCTGAGAAAGCAGGAATGAAACTCGTCCATCTTGACTATTCAATTCTAAGAGGCTCTACAAGAAGGAATTATAATTTCCAAAAATTTATGGCTTATTTTATAGGAAAGAAATTTGCATATGGAAACTGGCTTTGGGTAATGGAGAAAAATTAATTCTAATCCAGTTTTTTCAGATATTCTTTTATTCTTTCAATTGTTTGAGGGATAAGAAACTTCTCAATTTTTGATTCAAAGAGTTCTGATAGAGAAGAGAACTCTGAGATTCTATAAGTGTTATTATTCTTGTCAACAAGCATAGCATCTCTTAATCTTTTCAGCTGTCTCCTTATATTGCTTTCCGCTAGTCCTTTGTTTTCAAGAGAATTTTTCTTTCTTAAATCTGCAACTTTATCTCTTATCTCAAAAGAGTTAAGCAATTTTCTTTCTTTTCTTGCATCTTCCAAAACAAGCAATATGTCCACGATTATATCTCTTGAGTCACCCGGCTGGAGCAGACCAAGACTTAAGCAAATCTTTCTTATTATCTCTCTTTTTGATGCATCATAAGGTTTCTCGTATCTTCTAAGAGTAATCTCTCCTAAAGGGATATCTCGCGCCATAAATATCAGAGAATAACAATCATTATAAATCTAATTCTTCTGCTTTCAAATATGGAGCTTGTTGCATTTGTTGGCGAAGACAGGGAGAATTGGGGGCAAGTAAAAGCATTAATAAATAGATTTGAAGGAGAGAAGATTCTTATAGTGCAGAACAGGAAAGCAAAAGATTTTCCGGCAAACGGAAAATGCAGAGTAATTGAAGTTGATTCGGAAGCACTCTTAAATGAACTTAAAGAAAATATAAAGACAAAAATAAAGCCAGAATTAACTGGTGATTTTGAAGTCTCTCTCTCAATTGCTTCAGGCAATGGAAAAGAGCATATGGCTTTAATCTCTGCTTTACTTAGCATTCCTGTAGGAATAAGATTAATTGTTTTTACAAAAGAAGGAATTGAGCATATTAACTAAATGCAAATATCCACTTTACTATCATTGCCAAGAAAAGAAGTATTATTATCCAAGTAGCTATCTTAAATGCTCTTTCACCTATTTTCTTGCTTCCTGTAATTCCCCAAATAGTAAGATAGAAGAAACGTCCTCCGTCAAATATTCCTGCAGGCAACATATTGAATAGAGCAACGCTAAAGTTTATTATAACAATCCACCAGAGAAGATTGTAGATAAAGAAACCAATATCTCCTATTTTAGATTCGAAGTTCAATGAATCAACAAGATTGCGATATTTGATAGGGTCTATAAATTTATAGAATGAGGAAATGGCCTTGGAAACAATTCCTTTTGCATTATTCTGATTTTGCGAGACTGCAATTCCTAGAAATGGCTTTCCATCTTTTTCTGCTAATTGCAATGTTTGATTCTTCATTACCTTATTGTTTATTGTCGTAATTTTTACAAAATCGCCAGGAGAATGTTGAAGAAGAACAGATTTAAGAGACGTATAACTTGTTAGCTTTTCTCCATCTATTGAATAAATTGCTCCAGAGAGGTTCGCCTTAAAAGCAGGAGAATTGTCATAGATTATTGTGTCGTTTAAGTTATTTTCTTTTGAGAACAAGAAAGATTCCGAAGTTGTGAAGTAAGTTACATTTTTTACAGAAAGAGAGATAAGAGATTTATTTGCAGAAAATGAGCTGAGATTAATATCATCCAGATTTATTCCATTTACTTGAGATATATCCGAACTAGATACAGAAGATAAAGCATAAGAACTGAAGAAAACTCCCGCTGGTGTGAAGGCTGCAAGGAAGAAGAGGAACATAATTAAACCAAATAAGATAGTCATTAATATGTTAGCAAAGGTTCCGGCTGCTAAGATTGCAAGCTGAGGAAATTTCTTAGCTTTCTCCATTTGCTTCTCATCTGGCTCTACAAAGGCTGCTAAAAATGGTCCGAGAAAACCGAAACCAGTTGAATGAACCGTTATCTTATTCAATCTGGCAAATATTCCGTGGGCAAACTCGTGTGAGATAGCTATGATTGCTATAACAATTATCCAGGTCGTGAAGTAAAAAGGAGGAAAATAACTTGAGCCAAGTAGTTGGTCAATGTATGGAACGAGAGGAGTTATTACTGGAACTTTCAGATCTCTTGCTAAAGTTGGAGAAAAGAGATAGGTATAGCAAAGTTTTCCAAAAAGCCAGATTATTGCGACCATAAGGAAATAGCCAGAAGCGACTATGACATACTGCATAGGGCGAAGAATCTTCTCATATCTCTTTGTGAACTTCTCTATTAAATTTATTCCTATTCTTGTTGGATAAAGATAAAGAAGGCCTTGTCTTTTTATATTCTTCTTGTTCTTATACAAGAAAACAACAAGAGCTACAACAAAGAGGACTAGAAATGCTATATCATATAATAAAAAACTCATATTTTTATTTCTTTCTTACTGGTCTGAAAGAATGTCCGCTGCACCTCACACACTTAATTCTCTTGGCAATAACTCTAACTGCTTGTGTTCTTATTCTTTTATTGCAATCTCTGCAAATGAAGACATTATTGAAGAGTCTATTCTGAGCAACAGGAATTTTCGTAGCCATTATAACACCCTCATTACTGACTTTTTACCTTCAATATCCCAGTATTCTACCTGCTTTTCTGGCGCTAACTCTGCCTTAAGATCTTCCATAAAAGACAAGTCAAGAGTCTCAAAACTTTCTAAGTCCATCACGGAAACAGAAGTTTCTGAAACACTGAGAATTTGTGCTTTCTTTTTCTCTATCATTGGGACGTCGAACCTGCTGTCTCCAGGAATTGCAACTATTCTTTTTTTGCCAGTGAATACTTCTATGGCTTCAATTCTACATTTACTTGCGCCGTGCTTTCCTGTCTTACTTATATCATTTGAACGGACTGTGCAAGGAGAATTATCAATTAGAATTACTGTACCAGGCTTAGCTCCTGTCGCGTTTATTAATCTTAAAACCATAGGAGAGGGATGACAAAAAACGTTTATAAAGCTTTGGGAATATTCTTGCTTTGTTTATCTTAACAGAGCAAACCTGATAATTAAACAAGAAAGTTTATAAAATAAGATTTGTAGAGACGAACATGACAGAAATAAAGAAAAAAGATTTCGTGGAGATTAAGTTCAGCGCTTATGCAAATGGACAGATTTTTGATTCAAACATTGAAGAAGATATGAAGAAGATTAATCCTGATGCTAAGCCTAATGTTGATATTATTGTTCTTGGGCAGGGAATGATTATTCATGGTCTGGACAATGCATTGGAAGGCAAAGAAATAGGAAAAGAGTATGAGATAAGGCTGACACCAAAAGAAAGCTTTGGAGAGAGAAGAAAAGATATGATTAAGACCATTCCTCTTAAGGTCTTTACTGAGAAAAATATCAGGCCGCAGGCAGGACTTGTTCTGACTTTAGACCAGATGTATGCAAAGATAATTGCTGTTTCTGGAGCAAGAGTTATTACCGACTTTAACAACCCTCTTTCTGGAAAAAACATAACTTACAAAGTAAAGATAGTAAGAAAAGTTGAAGATGAGAAAGAGAAAGTTGAGGCACTCTTCAAGAATCTATTCAGATTTGTTCCTGAATTTGAAGTTGGAGAGAAGATTAAATTAAAAGGGGATAAGAACATGGAAGTTTTTGTCAAGGTGTTTAGTGAGAAGTTCAAAGAATTGATTGGAAAAGAACT
>CAZDJT010000030.1:5588-7000 GCA_964505875.1 Candidatus Woesearchaeota archaeon
AATACTTATAAATGCTTCAAGACTGAAGTAATTATGGCTAATATTGGCTTTGAAAAAGGGGGAGATGTCCACGATGCAACAAGCGAAATTGATAAAGAACTTGAATCTCTACTTCAGCGACAAGGAGCGAGAATAAAAGTTGTTGGTTGCGGTGGAGGAGGCGGCAATTCTGTATCAAGAATGAAAGAGATTGGAATTAAAGGTTGTGAGATAATTGCTATCAATACTGATGCACAAGATTTGCTTTATTCTAATGCAGATTCTAAAATATTAATTGGTAGAGAATTAACACATGGTCTTGGTGCTGGAAGCAATCCTAAAATTGGAGAGCAAGCAGCCAGAGAGTCAGAGCAAGAGATAAGAAAGAAATTGGGAGAAGTGGATATGGTATTCATAACTTGTGGTTTGGGCGGAGGAACTGGAACTGGAAGCGCTCCAGTAGTTGCAGATATAGCAAAAAAGCATGGAGCTTTGACAATTGGTGTTGTAACTCTTCCTTTTACTGTTGAAGGCCAGAAAAGAATTGAGAATGCACAGTATGGACTTGAGAGAATGGTTGCTGTTACTGACACTCTTATTGTCATACCGAATGATAAGCTTCTTGAGATTGCTCCTGAGCTGCCTATGCATACTGCATTCAAAGTTGCTGATGAGATTCTTACTAATTCTGTCAAAGGCATAACAGAGCTGGTGACGAAGGCGGGACTTGTAAACTTGGATTTCTCAGATATTAAAGCTGTAATGACTAAGGGAGGCGTTTCACTTATTGGAATAGGAGAATCTGATTCTAAAGATAGAGCAAGAGATGCAGTTGAGAAAGCAATAAATAATCCTCTGCTTGATGTTGATATTTCAAACGCTTCTGGAGCTCTTGTTAATATTATAGGGGGCCCTGACATGTCTCTCGATGAATACAAGACAGTAATGGAAGTTATAGGAGAGAAAGTTGCTCCTGATGCAAAGATAATTTCTGGAGCGCAGATATCTCCTGATATGGATAAGTCGATAAAAGTCCTCATAATTGTTACTGGTGTAAAGAGCTCGCAGATTTTAGGCGCGTCTACTAATTTGACAGACACACAGCAGCAACAGCTGGAGAAGGAATTGGGAATTGATTTTCTGAATCAGTGATTAATTGCCTTGATGAATAGTTAATAGAGATAAAAATCAGTAGTTTTAAAAACTTGTGAAAATAGGGAGAGAAATGGATGAAGTAAAAGTAGGATTTGGAACAAAGTTAAAATCTTTTTTTATACAAGCTGCAAGAGTTTGGCATGTTCTTAGGAAGCCGACAATGGATGAATTTAAAGCAATTGCAAAAGTTTCTGCTATAGGAATATTGGCTATGGGGGCAATCGGATTTATTATCTCTGATCTTCTTAAGATAGTGCAGAAAATTTTCTGATAAAACA
>CAZDJT010000031.1:0-6801 GCA_964505875.1 Candidatus Woesearchaeota archaeon
TCACACCAAAGTCGTCGACAATCCTTAAAAACTGGATATAAAGATATGAAAAATGGTCTGATACTTGACCCTACATTTTAATAATAATACGAACATTTATAAATATGTAGTGTCAAGACATAGTATGGTAACTATAAGGCAAAAGAAAACAGGAGAACAAACTTATTACTATCTAGAACATAGTATACGAGAAGGAAATAAGGTAGTTAAGAAAGAGCACTATCTTGGAAAAGAGATACCTGCAGATATAGAGAAAGTAAAAAGAACCTTTGTTTTAGAACTCTATAAGAAGAAATGGTTTGATTCTTTCGATATAATTAAGAGTAATTATGCAAAAGAACAAAAGATAATGCCTCCTTCATCAAAAGCTAAGCAAAAAGAGACTTTTGCAGTAAAATTTACGTATAACACCCAGAAAATAGAAGGTTCTACTTTGAGCCTAAAAGATACTTCAAATTTACTTGAAAAAGGAATAACTCCGTCAGAAAAGCCCATCAACGATGTTATAGAGGCGGAAGAACACAAAAAAGTATTTTATGAAGTGATTGCATATAAAAAAGATCTCTCTTTGCAAATTTTACTGTATTGGCATAAAAAGCTATTTGAAAAAACAAAGCCAGATACTGCTGGCAAAATCAGAAACTATCAAATTGAAATCTCTTTAAGTAAATTTAAGCCTCCGATACCGTCTGAACTTGATGTATTACTCAAAGAATTTTTTGACTGGTATAAAGATGCTAAAAATAAAGTAAATTCAGTAGAACTTGCAGCACTTGTGCATCTAAAATTCGTTACTATTCATCCCTTTGGAGATGGAAATGGAAGGCTGTCAAGATTAATGATGAACTTCGTTCTTCATAAAAATGAATATCCCTTGATGGATATACCTTACACTAAAAGAAATAGTTATTATACAGCTTTAGAAAGAAGCCAAGTAAAAATGGACGAATCTCCTTTTCTTAATTGGTTTTTTAATAGATATAGTAAAGAATGGAAAAGTTATTTAAAAAATTAAGTTAATATGCCTCGGCTAGGTCGGGGCATCTTGTTATTCCGCAGCGAGGAACTTCACAGCGAAAGCGAGAAAGTCCGCAGCAAGAGAAGAACAAGAACTCTTTCTCATCACAAATATCTATCTTCCCACTGCCTGACGCTATCTTCATCAAAAGCAATTCTCTGCCCGCCTTCTCTCCTTTGGCTCCAATCTCTATAAAACGCCCCCAAAACTAAACCGAAGAAAATTCCAGAAAGATGGGCTATGTTTGCAGTCCCAGAAGGAACGAATACTCCAATAACATCTCCAGCAACCCATAAGACGCCCGCAATAAATATGGGCATGGGAAGACCAAAAGCAAAAACAGTCAAGCTTGGACGAACAATAATCAAAGTTCCAATAACTCCAAAGATTGCTCCTGATGCTCCCAAGGAAGAATCATAAAAATTAACAGAGAAAAGATTAGCTAAGATTCCAGTAACAAAGAAAACAGCTAAGAATCTTCTGCCGCCAATTAATTTCTCAAGAATGCTTCCAAAAAGAATAAGAGCAAACATATTATACAAAATGTGGCTTAAGCTTCCATGAAGAAATATTGCAGTTACAAATCTCCATATCTGAGTGTATGCCTGCTCATTCAAGACAAAGTAATCAGTAAAGCCAGAAAAGAAGATTTGAAGCAAAAACACAGCTATGCATATCCCTGCAATGATAAAAGAATATCCTCTAAACTTCATAAAAATTCAAGGGATAGATAACTTAAAAAACTAATCTTTCTCCATAAATTAAACTTAGGAGTTCAGAAGAACCTAGGTTCTTGATGGCGGTTGTAGTTTAACGGTAGAATGACGGACTGTGGCTCCGTAGACGAGGGTTCGACTCCCTCCTCCCGCTTTTTTCTCTTTAAGCCTTAAGATCTTTTATCTCACCTTGTAAATATTCTAAAGAACCAGGAACAAATGAATGCTCGAGAATCTCCACTCCTTTAAGAGGACGGTATGGACCATGATTCATAAAAGGCATAAATGGCTTAATCTTATCCAGAAATTTTCTATCAAGTTCTTCTATAGTTAAATCTGGAAATTTTCGATATATTAAAGAGCCATCTGGAACATAAAATGCACCATCAAGATTAGGAATATTTTCTTTAGTTAATCTAAACTCTGAAGGATAAATAAAAACGCTCGCTTGCGGCTTGCCTTCATAATATAGCCCATATAAACTTATCATAGAATCTTTATGCAAACCAGAAGCAACTAACGTCTTATCTCTAGGAACAATTGCTCTATCTCCTCTAGTCTCCATCTTAGGCTCATCAATCGCTTCGACTAAATTCATAAAATCTCAGATTCAAAACAGCTTAAAAGTCTTTCTACCTGTCTTCTTATAACAATAAAGAATAAAAACCTTCTAAATTCAGACAAGATATGAAATCCTTGGTTTCAGGTCTGGTAGCTCTCGTTCTTGCAGGTTGCAGTAATCTGCCTCAGTCAAGATTATCAACCGAATCTTTGCCCACAACACAATCAGAATATGATGTATCTTCTTCTCTAAGAGAAACAGAAGTTATAACAAGAATAGAAGAACAGCCAGAAAGAAATAAGATTAAATTAGAAAGTGAAGAGAGTCCAGCAAGAAGACTTTACAATTATGTTATTGAAGAAGGCAACTCAATCTTGGGAGAAGTTTATTTTATGGAACTTCCTGGCCGAGTTGGAGAGAAATTTGAAGTTTACGCTTTCTTAAAACCAACAGAATTAATTGAAATTAATCTCGTAAAAGGAAATAATAAAAAAGTTTTCAAAGACTTTGGAGTAAGAAATAAACTGGACGAGGCGTTTTTTATAGAGACTAATCCGGAAGAAAAATCGCCAAAAAAAAGAAGCAAAGTAAGAATTTATGATGATATGAAAGAAGTTTCAGAGCAATACAGAATTATATTGGAAAGAATCAACGAATACATAGAAAAACAGGAAAGATACAGAGAAATAGAAAAAAGTATTGACGAGGCAACCAAAAGAATAGATATTACTTAAGATATAAAGAGAAGATATTTAAACTTCTCACACCACCTTCAATTATGTGTTTAAAGAATAGGCCCTATTTGATAATAACAGGAATAATCTTCGCCCTCATAGCAATTATGCATCTTAAAAGGGCAGTCTTGGGCCTGCCCGCTACTTTAGGAGGCTTCTCAATCCCTATCTGGTTCTCATGGGTGGCCTTAATAGTTTCAGCATATTTATCTTATAGTGCTTTTTCTCTTCTTAAAAAAGTAAAGTAAAAACAAACCTTAAACTATAAAAATACTCTTTTTCTAATACAATCATGATAATAGAAGTAGATACGGTAAAAGGTTTTCAGGATTTCCTGCCGCCAGAATCACTGAAAAGAGCGGAAGTAAAGAAAGCAATTGAGAAATATTTCAAGCTTTACGGCTTTCTCCCAGTTGAAACTCCAGTTGTTGAGTTTGATGAGTTGATGAAGCAAGATTCTTTGCAACAGGTAGAAGAAGATGAAGCAATATCTAACAGATTCAGACTTAAAGACAGAGGAGGCAGGAACCTCGGCTTAAGATATGAATTTACTTTCCAGCTAGGAAGAATATTCAAACAAAATCCTAATATTAAAATGCCTTTCAGGAAATATCAAATCGGTGAGAACTTCAGAGATGAACCAATAGGTCCGGGAAGGTTTAGACAATTCACTCAATGCGACGCAGATATCATTGGTGATTCTTCAATTGACTGTGAAGTAGATTTACTGGCAATGACTTCAGATATTCTCAAAGATTTGAAGATAGGCTGTGAGATACAAGTCAATAATAGAAAGTTAATAAACGCAATAATAGAAAGCGTTGAGATAAAAGACGCCAAGAGTGTAATGAAAGAACTAGACAAGTTAGATAAGATAGGGGAAGACCAAGTAAAAAGCAATCTAAGAAAATACGCAGACGCGAATCAAATCTTGACTCTTTTCAAGCTGGTAGAAAAAGACCTTTCTTTTTTTATAAACAATGCGTTTGATGGAGCAGAAGAACTAAAAGCACTAGCGGAAAAAGCAAACAAATACGGAATAAAGCTAAAGTTAAACAATTTATTAATGCGTGGATTCAGTTACTACACTGGAAATATATTTGAGATTATAGGAGAAGATAAAATAGCAATTGGAGGAGGGGGAAGATATGATAATCTAGTTGGAAAGTATGTAAAAAGAAGCCTCCCTGCAGTAGGAATATCTTTCGGTCTTGAGCGCGTCTGCAACTTAGCAAAAATCCCTATGCCTTCAGCAATAAAAGCAGTCCTGATCTCAATAGGGCAGGAGAACACAACAGTAAAACTAGCAAGGAAGCTAAGAAAAGAAGAAGTCTCTTGCTTTGTCTATGCAGATAAGATTGGAAAAGCCCTTGAATATGCGAATTCTTATGAAGTTCCTTTTGCCGTATTCATCGGAGAAGATGAAGTAAAAAAGAAAAAGTTCAAGTTAAGAGATATGACTTCAGGAAAAGAAGAAAATATGACTGAAAGACAATTAATCTCTTTTCTCAAGAAAGTCTTCTAAGAATTTATTGTCTTGCTAACATCTTTGATATCTTAAATTAACGATTGAATTATGATGATGTAAAGTTAATTATTACAGTATTAACTTATTTATATATTAAATAAAAATAGACGAATTACAGATAACTATTCTTCATCAGAATCTTCTCTTTCAATGCTTCTCTCTTTCAGCTTGCTATCTTTAAAATCATCTGCCAAAGCTTCATCAACTTTCTCTTCCGTTCTCATCTCCTTAATTTCTTCTTTCAATGTTTCTAATTCTGCCTCAACTTCTTTCTTCATTTCTTCCAATTCTTTAGCATTTTTCTTTTCATAAATAGTTTTTAGCAGAATCCATATCTCCTCAAAATGCTTTTCTTGTTCAAGCCAGACCTTCTGCTGATTATCTAAATGTAGAAGAGGAACAAAAGTAGCTATTCTTTCTTCTTTACCTTTTCCAGACAAATCAGAAAAAGCCAATCTCTCTTCTCTATTTTCAAATGCTTCTTCCAATCGTGAATAAACCTCTTTTATCTTATCATTCAAGTTTATTCTATTTCTTGGAAGAGCGATGGCAATCTCATATTCCTGCTGCTTTGCAAGAACAACTTTCTTTATTCTTCTAGTTTCTGTCTTTATTGCCTCTCCTAAAGCCTTCATAAGCTCTTCCAGAGTGACTTTCTTGAATCTAGGCAGCGGCGTTCGGACAACAAGCTCTGGAATATCTTCATCCAGGTATATTCTTTCTTGAACATACTTTTTTTCTTCTTTTCTTCCAAACAAGATATCATCTAAGCTCTGAATATCATAATTTAGAAGAATTTCAGACTTTATTCTCAAAAGCAAAGAAGCAGCAAAAAGGACTTTGCTGGAAACAAAAAAGTTAGCTTCCTCAAGCTCTCTAACTTTAACAAGATATTTTTGAGACAAAAGAGAAAGATCTATATCCCAAGGGTCAAGCTGCTCAGTATTTATCAAATCATAAATTATGGCCTGCCAGCTAAGCTTATCTCCAAAGAGAAGGCCATGAATCTGCTCTTGGCCGACTTTCTCCTGCTTAGGCTTTCTGTCTTCACCATCTTCAATAGAATAAACTTCTTCCTCAAACATGCTCTTCCTTATAAGAATACATTTATATGCTTACCTGTCTCTTTCACAAAATAAAGCATATATGTTCTCATTGCATAGTTACAACAATACCGAAAGATTTAAATAGCATATATATTTACAGATAATATCACCTCTTTTTTCCCGGAGGAGGACGTTTAATCGCTCTTCTTGAATGGTTAAACCTCCTCTTCGCAGGGTTTAATGATTTACTAGTAAAGAAGTAATTCTTCAAAGCTTTTCAAAAAAGTCCCTATTAAGGGCAGGAAAGCTTATCCGAATTACACGGTTAATGAGAAGAGGTGATGTTAATCTAAAGATATTTAATCTCTCCAAATCTTTTAATAATATGAGAATAGACAAAGAGAAAATATTCAAATTGGGAAGCTGGCCAAATAGTGCATATTTCAATTCTCTCTGGGCTAAATCTGATAATTCTGATAATTATAAGAAATATCTTGGAGTAGAAGTTCCTTCTACTTCTATCTTAGTTAATGTAGATTACGCTTCTTATTATGAAAAAGAAACTTATAATAAATTTAGAGAGATAATAAGAAAATCTCCTATAAACTATTTAACTAATTGGAACAAATCTTGTATAAAGAAAATAGAAGAAATGAAAGAATTTACAAAATCAGGAGAAAATATTAATTATAAAGAGAAGAACGATGCTTTCTTGCTAAAAACTCTTAAAGAATTCAATAAGAATACTTACGAGATGCTTGTCTTTTTAACAAATTATCTTCCGCTAGGAGATGAAATAGAAGATTATGTAATAAAAAGTGTAAAAGATATTAAATTTGAAGAAATAAGGCCGATAGAAAGATTTTCTGCAGAAATATTAAATGACTCTCTTATAGAAGCAAAATCAGAAGAAGATTTCATTAAAATTGAAAAAGAATTCGCTTGGTACGGTGTTCAATTGCTTATGGGCTGTCCTCTAACAATTGAGAAATTGAAAGAGATGAAAAAGAATGCTAAAAAGACACAAGAAATCAAAGTCAGCTCAGACAATTTAATAAAAGAACTCCAAAGATTTATGTGGTTAAAGTTTGAAAGATTAGATATAATAAATTCAGCCCTATATTCTTTCTTTCCTTTATTTAATGAGATATTTAAGAGAATTCAGCTTGATAAGAAATACTGGCCAGTTCTAACTTA
>CAZDJT010000032.1:0-6153 GCA_964505875.1 Candidatus Woesearchaeota archaeon
TTATTTAAGCCTAATCGTCTCGAGGTTTCTTGGGACTATTGTTTCTACACGAACGAGCTTGTATAACGTTGAAGCAAGATCAAGAGACTTTGAAATCTCTCCATGATTGATTATTATCTTCTTTGGCTTTGGATTCATTCTGCTTATATATTGAAGAAGCTCATTTCTTCCTGAGTGTGCAGACAAGCCGGAGAGGGTTTCTACCTGAAGATTTACATGAACTTTCTCCCCATCTACATGAACTTCTCTTGTTCCTTCTTGAACTTGTCTTCCTAGAGAGCCTATTGCCTGATAACATCCAAAAAGAATTGTGTTGTTTGCATTTGAAGCAAAGTGCTTGAAATATTCTACAGACGCTCCTCCGACAAGCATTCCTGAAGTTGCTATTACTATGCAAGGTCCTCCTTCAACTACTTCTTTTCTTTCTGTCGGGCTGCCAACTCTTTTGAAAATATCTGAGACAAAAGGATTGTTATCTTGGAAAATCTGACTTCTTACAGAAGAGCTCAAAAAATCAGGATATGCCGTATGAATTGCATTGATATCCCAAATCATTCCATCGATATAAACTGGAACTTTTGGCAAGAGTCCTTGTCTCATCTCCTCTTCTACTCTCAAAACAGTTTCCTGCGCGTGACCGAGACCTAGTTCAGGCATCAACACTTTACCGCCACGAGCAATTGTAGCTTTAACAAGTTCCATCATTTTCTTTTCAGTCTCATGCATTGGAGGAAGAACATCTGTTTTCGCGCCGTAAGTTGATTCTATTGTTAAAGTTTCTATTCTAGGGAAATGATTTACTGCTGGATCTAAAAGACGAGTCTTTGCATACTTCGTATCTGCCCCATAGACAAGATTGTGCAAGCCATTTCCTACGTTAATATGAACTTGTGCTGAACCAAGAACGTGCCCTGCATTGTAGAAAGTTATTCTTATATCTGGAGTTATATCTGTGACTTCACCATAATCAAGACATATTGAATGTCTTACCATTTCTTTAATATCTTCTGCTCTGTAAAGAGGTGAAGCTGCTTGTTTGTAAGCTACACCTACAAAATCAAGATTAAGAAGAGCCGCAATATCTCTTGTTGGTGCTGTTAAGTAGACTGGGCCTTTATATCCCATTTTATACAAATAAGGAATAAGGCCGGAGTGGTCAAGATGCGCATGAGATAATATAATAGCGTCAATTGAATTCAAATCTCCAATTTCACAGACATTAAGATAAGGGAATTTTTCAGGTCCGTCTGCAATAGCTGGATTTATTCCACAATCAAGAAGAACTTTTGAATTTGGAGTATGCAATAGAAGACATGAACGTCCTACTTGCCTTCCTCCGCCAAGATATGTCAATCTTACCCACATATCCATCTTCTCAGGATTCCACTCGTTGAATATTTTCTTTCCAATATCATTAAGGAACTTTCTTCTATATGTGTTGTTAGCATAAAGAACTGAACGAATTTTCTCAGTTATCTTGCTAGTTATTGCTGAGCTTCTTTGGACAACTGGACTCCAAAAAGTTGATCTCTTTATATCTGATAAGATAAAGCCTTGTTTTCCTATAACAAGCCCAGGCTTCTTAGCCTCAATTACTACAACACTTCTCTGAACATCAAAAATTATATTTGTTATTTCAGCTTCTTCTGGAACTATTGCTCTTATTGTTTTATCAGTCTCATCTTCTGGAGCCAAGATAGACTTATCTCCTCTCAACTCTATTCTTTTCTTGATCTTATCAACTACAGCTTTTATCTTATGCTCCCCAGTCTTAAGAAAATCTTTATCTTCTGTGTATAGAACTATGTTTGCACCTTCAAAGGTAGCATCGCTTATTACTTTTGGTAATTCTTCTTTAATATTCTTTAATATATCTGCCATTTTTTGTTAAATTAAGAGGGACTATTTATATTCCGCAACTATTTGCTCAGAAACAACCTGTTTGATTCCTTCTTTAGTTACAGTGAAGACATCTATTCCATTTCCGGAGCCAGAGTCTCTTTGTGTTGAAGACTTAATACATTCTTTTGCCAGCTCTACTCCCTCTTTAATAGTTAAATCTTTTTTATACTGTCTTTCAAGAAGACCGAGAATATACGGCATTCCAGAAGAGAAATTTGCATCAAAATCATCAATTTCATAAACTCCGCCAGCTGGTTCAAGAGAAAATAGTTTTGCTTTGCCGTCTTCATCAACACCCGCTACAAGCATACCTACAATACTTGGAATCATTGTCGGTGTTCTAATATTCCTGTATATCATCATTCCTAGAAGATTTGCTGCTTCACTCACACTTGGACGTGCTCTTGTTTTTAGCTCTTTTAACTTAAGCTCTGCAGAGAATATTCTTTGAGATAAATCAATATCAGAAGCAACTCCTGTGCCTGCGACAACAATATAATCATTTATCTTTATGACTTTCTTTGAATTTTTAGACATGATTATGCTTCCTGCTGTTGCTCTTCTGTCAGCAGCAATGACTACTCCATCTTTGCAGACAAGTCCAACTATACTTGTATTGGACTTCATTATATTTTTATTCATATCTTCATTCATGAGAACTATAGAACCTCAATTCTATGATTTCTATATAAAACTCAGGTATTTAAGTTTTATGGTTTAGTCAAATCTGGTGACTTAGACACTATCTCTCCAGATTTCATTGAAGGATCGATGGATGAAGAATCTGAATCTTTTTTCAGCCTTATTATATTATCTACAAATCCTTCTATTTTCTGCTCATGGCTGACTATTACTAGCTGAGTTATATTTAATTCTTCAAGAACTTCTCTTATCTTTTCTATCTGGGCTTCTGAAAAACCATCTGTTGGCTCATCTAATATCACTATATCTCTTGTTTTTATCTGGCTTAATATTGAATTAATTGTCTGGTTTAAAGCAAGACGATAAGCTAGTGCTACAGCCGTCCTTTCTCCTCCGGATAAAAACAAGTATTCCATCTCTATATCGCCTTGCATGACTAAAGGCGTGAAATTTTCATCTAATTGAACTAAGAAAGATTCGCCAGCAATCATATGGAACCATTTGCTGAAAACGCGAGAGAATTCATGGCGCAATTTCATCATAACATTCATTTCTGTAAAGTTCACAAGATTGATGAAATGTGTTGAGAGCCAGTCACTCATCTCAGAAAGAGAAGAAATTTTCTTTCCTATATTTTCTTTCTCATTAATAGTCTCTTTTAGAATTACAGATTCCTTCTGCTTCAATTCTATTTCTTTGCTTATTTCAGCTAAAATAATTTCTGCTCTTTTCTCATCAAAAAAAGCTTTTTTTAGAGATTCCTGATTTGTTTTGAAAAGAGTGTCAAATTTGGAGAACTTCAATATCTGCTCTTTAAGGCCGGAAATATGCTTTATTAGAAGTTCTGAATCGCTAAGCAAATTAACTTTTATCTTTTCTATTTCCACTATCTTCTTCTTAGCTCTTTCTGTATAGAAAGTCTTTGACTTTAGAATATCCAATTCAAGTTTTCTTTTTTGCAGACTTTCTAACTCTTTAGTTTCTCTTTTCTTCAGCTCTTCGCACTCGGTTAATTCCAGTTGAAAAGTTGAGAGAGAGCGATTTATCTCTACCAAATTCTTCTCAGTTTCATTCATAATATTATGCTTATGAGGCTCTGGAACATCCTGCAAACAAGTAGGGCAAAACTCCATCTTGAAGACTCTGTCTTTCTTTTCCAGCAACTCTTTTTTTGCAGTTGAGAGAGATTTTATTTTACTAACCATATCAATTTGCTTTGTGTTAATGCTATCTAGAAGACCTTTCTTAGAATTAAGCTGATATTCTATCTTGCTGTATTCTTCTTGTGTAAATATATCTTTAATCTCGTCCAGATTCTCTCTTAATTCTCTGTCTTCTCTGGCTAGAGTGCGCAGTGCTTCTTCTTTTGAGGAGAGCAAGATGTTTGTTTTTTCTATTTCTTTCTCAAATTTCTCCTTTTCTTTCAACTTATCTACTAAATCCTTGCTTTCTACTTCTATTTCTTTTCTCTTTTTTATAAACTCAAGAAAAACAGACTGGCTTCTCTCTAACTCGCTCTTTAAAACAATTACTCTTGAATTTGCTGTCTCTAGCTTATTTTTATCTGATTCTATTGTTCTTATCTCTCCTTGCATAATCTTTGATTCTTCTTTAAGATGATTCAAAAGAAGAGAGAGATTTTCTCTTATCTTCTTGTATTTATCAATGCCGAAGATATGCCTCAAGACATTAAGTCTTGTTTCTGAATCTTCCAATATAATCTGTTTCATCTGCTCTTGAGGAGTATAAACAGTATATTTGTAAAGCAGATTATGTTTTTTTACAAACTCTGGAGGGTAACCGAGAAGAGAGATTATTCTTGACTTTAGCTCGGTGATAGAATATTCAGTTTTCTCTCCATTAATAGTAATTGCTGCATAATCATTTGAAATAGATTTGTTCTCTCTTTTCAGACTTCTTTCTATTAAGACTAGAGAATCGTCAATCTCCAGCTCAAGACTAACTTCTCCTTCATCAGAATTATTTCTGAGAAGAGCTGAACCTCTCTGCCCAGGCTGAAGGCCGAATAGTGCGTATTCTATTGCTAACAGAATGGTTGTCTTTCCTGAACCTACATCTCCTGACAGAAGCAATGAGCCAACAGGAAAATCTATCTCAAACGATTCGTAACTTCTTATGTTCTTTAATTTTAATCTTATAAGCTTCATATTTTTAGTATCTTCTTAGATTCTGATATAAGTCTTTCTTCGAAAACATCTGACTTTTCCTCATCCAGCTTATCTATATCAAGTGCCCTTAGCAACTGAGGAATAAACTGATTAAATTGACTTGGATGGCTTGATTCAAACTTGCTGATTATAGTCTCTTCTATATTTGCAGAGTCTTGCAAGTCTATTTTAATTTCTGGCTCTGCAAGATGAAGTTTAGTTATACTTTTCAAGAAAATGAATGCGGATTTCTTTCTAACTGCATTCTCTATCTTAAGAAAATCAATATCGGTTGTTTTTCCTTTTTCCAGAACACCATAAAGGCGAAGGATTACTATTTTGTCTTTAAGATTCTCTTTTTCCAAGGCAGCGATAATCTTTTCAGTTGCTGCGAATGCATCAGTTATCTCCACATTAATTACTGCAACTTCTTTCAGCTTTATCTCTTCTCTTCTTATCTTTCCATTGTCAAATATATAAAAAGAGCCGCCTTGCAGTTCTTCAAGCTCTGCAAGATTGTTTGGGAAGAGAGGACCAGAATAAACTCTGCCTGCTTTATTGTATATTATGTGAAGATGTCCGAGAGCGCAATAATCTACCTGCGGCAATAAACGTTCGTCAACTGCTTTTATAGGTAACGTTCCAACAGCATCTCTTAAAGCTGTATGAAGCATTAGAATCTTAAACATTCCTGGAGCGTCTTGAAGCTTTATTCTTTCAATATCATCAACTTCCAAAGCAGACTTCTTGCCAGGATAGCCGTAGACAGCTGCACCTTTGTATATTGCTGGCTCAAGAATTATTTTTCCATTCCTTTCTTCAAAAACAGCAACATTTTTGCAGAATCCTGCTTTTTCTATCACATCAAGAAAACTCTTCCCTGAAGCAGAATAGTCGTGGCTGCCCGCTATCAGAAAAACAGGTATGTTAGCTTCCTTAAGTTTTCTAAACTCTTGAAAAGTATCCTTAAGCGTATCTATTGGAGGGTATGCAGAGTCAAATAAGTCTCCTGCTATCAAGACAAAATCAACTTTCTCTTTTATACATTTGTTAATTGCTAGCTCAAAGCAGGCAAAATTCAAATCTTTAAGTTCTGGCTGGCGCCATCCTCCAAGATGGCAGTCTCCCATGTGCGCAAATTTCATAACATTTTGAGAACAGACATGTTATTTATAGATTATGGCGATTTTTTGTCATTCTATACTTTCAATAATGAGAAGAGATAAATATTATCTTAAGATTTATCTGTTATTACTTTAATTAAATTATATAAAATTTTAATTGATTGCAAATTAAGATTATGTTAATTTTCTGTTAAGTAGAAAAATTAAGAATTTGATTTTGGAAGGTAAATAGAGAAGGTAGATCCTTTTTGGGGTTGGCTTTGAACAGACACTTTCCCCTGATGGAGCTGGACAATATGCTTAACAATGGCTAGGCC
>CAZDJT010000033.1:0-5394 GCA_964505875.1 Candidatus Woesearchaeota archaeon
TTATTAACTCCTATCTTTCAATAGGGAATTAATTTTTTTCCCTTTTTTATTTTTTCCCTTTTTTGATATTAAGTTGATGAGTTTTCTTTGAGAGCAAAGCCCATTTCACTATGCCTTCTTAAAATCTGACCTAAGAAGAAAGGTGATGGGCCAGTTCTTTCAGTTATTGCGTAATCTGCAACTACGTATGTTAAGTTTGTTCCTTGTCCTGTGACATCTATGTTTCTTACAAAAGGAGCAGACGCACCTACTTTCTTCAGCCAAGAAGAATAATTATGATGAGAATGCTGACTTGAAGTGTTTAGAGTAGGCAATTTAGCCAAATATCTAACTATTTCTTCTACTTGGGATGCTACTTCTGGAGCAACTGCGGTTTCTCTTCTTGTAACTTTGAGATCCATACAAATTTCAATATTGAGAGTATTTAACTTTTTGCATGATTTAATCTACAGCGGAGAGTTATATAATTGATATTTCATTTATGCCATATTTATTTGAGGAAGTGAGTCGATGTGAACCTTAAACTAGAGTTAATCTTGTTAATTGTTATAGTATGGCATCTATTAATAATATAATGCTGATGTTTGTCTTCAAGATAGGAATGATTTTTATCTTAGTCTAAACTAATTAATATATTTTATATCTTATCTACTGGAGGTTCTTTGTATACTAACGGTCTTCTTTTTCTTTCCCAGACTTCCCAATATATTGCGTTTTGCAAATCTCTTTTTACAGGCCTCTTGGTTTTTCCTTTTTCATAGCCTACTGCAATCATCGCATCTACTTTTATGTAATCTGGAATGCCTAGAGCAAGCTTTACTAAATCCTCGCTGAAAGATCCTAACCAGCAAGAACCAAGGCCGCGGTCAGCTAATTTTAAGATGAAGTTTTCAATTGCTGCACCTGCGTGCATTTTTGAATAGAGGATTCCGCGCTCTCCGTATAAAGCATGAAGATGCCTTTCGTCAGAACAGACTACAACCATTGCTCCCGCATCATTTACCCAGCTTTGATCTGTAAATTGCGCTAATTTTTTTACCATTTCCTTTTCTTCTATTATAATAAACCTTAGATTGTTATGATTTCCTGCAAAGGGTGCGTCTTTTGCTGCATCTGCTGCTTCTATAAGATGCTCCCAAGGAACTACTTTATCTTTGAAAGAACGAACAGAGTGCCTCTTTTCAATCACCTCGTCAAATTCCATGCTTATTACAAGATTTGGAGATATAAAAAGGTTGCTTTATTTATTATTTCTTAAAACACATATATAGAAAAATTTAAATACTATAGCCAGTTATATACTTGTTATGGATACGACAATACAAGTAAGCAGAAATTTGCTAGAAACACTGAAAAAGAGGAAGATGCACGAGAAAGAAAGCTATGAGAATATAATATGGGATTTACTTGAAGATACAATGGAATTATCAGAAGAAACAAAGAAAAATATAGCTATATCGAGGCAACAGTACAAGGAAGGCAAATTCCATAAATGGGAAGATATTAAGAAGGAGCTTAATTTGAATGTATGAACTGCAATTCTCCGATAAGGCGAGAAGGGATTTTTATAAATTAGATAAGAACATTCAAGAGAGGATTGGAAGTGTTTTAGAAAGAGTAAAGATAAGACCTGAGCATTTTGTAGATAAATTAGTTGGTGAACAAGGATATAAATTAAGAGTTGGTGATTACAGGCTTATTATAGATATAAATAATGATAAATTTATTATTCTAATAATTGAAGTTAGGCATAGAAAGAACATCTACAAGAAGTGAAAATTATTTAATCTGCTCTTTTTATTATCCGGACAAGACCAGAATCTGCGTCTACTTCTACTAGGTCTCCATCCTTAAGGACTTTTGTTGCTATCTTTGTTCCTATTATGCAGGGCTTTTTCATTTCTCTGGCTATTATTGCGGCGTGGCAGGTAATGCCTCCTTCGTCTGTAACAAAGGCAGAAGCTTTTTTCATAGCAGGCATAAAATCAGGTATAGTCATAGTGGATACTAAAATATCTCCTTCCTTAATTGAGCTTATTTCCTCTCTTCTTAGAATTAGTTTTACTCTTCCTCTAATTATACCTTTGAAAGCTATACTTCCTTTTATTTCGTTTACTTTCTTATCTACATTAATCTCTTCAAGTTCAAAATTATATTTATCTTTAATGTTATCAAGATCTTCTTTTATTATTTCTCCGTCTACCATAACTAACTCTTTTTTGCTTCTTTTTATTAACAAATTTTTGTCTATTTCATCTCTTTTCAAGTCTTCAATAGATATGTAGAGGACTAAATTATTCAATTTCGGATAAATATTATTTAAGCTTTTTGTTATAATCTTGGTTGCTTCATCAGCAGTAATGTCAATCTTTGCTCTTAATTTTATCATCAAGTCTAATTCTTCTTTTGAGAATAATTCAGGATTATAAGGTAGATACATTGAAGCATACATTGAATCCCAGAATTTTATAAGTTTATTGTAAAAAGATATTAATTCTTCTTTGTTTAAGTTTTCTCTTTTCCATTCTTTTTCTAGTTCATTAAATTTATCTAGAGATTCTTCATAAAAATCTTTTACAAAGCTGTTGTCTTCTTTCTTTTTATTAGAATATATATTATTTATGTCGTGCGTTGCTTCGGGATTTCTATACGCTTCAACAAGTCCATCTTTTAAAATAAATATATAGATTGGGTAAATCTTTGGTTTTATTCCAAAGAAGCTAGAATATCCTTTTCCCCATATCTCACATAAAAGCAGAGGAAATTCACGCGTATATAATTTAGGCCAGATGTTCATTTATTTCTCTCCAAGATTTTAACTACTCCTTTGTCTGCATCAACTTCAACTTCATCTCCGTCTTTTAAGACACGAGTGATGAACTTTAGACCAACAACACAAGGAATGTTAAGTTCTCTGCTAACTATGGCTGCATGGCAAGTTAAACCACCTTCATCTGTTAAAATAGCGGCTGCCTTTTTCATCGCTGGAACAATACTAGGAGTTGTTGCTGTTGAGACAAGAATATCCCCATCAGACATTTTTACCATGTCTTCTGGAATGTTTATTATCTTTACTTTACCTTTTGCTTTTCCTGAACAAGCGCAGACTCCTTGTAGTTTATTTATACCCTTTGTATCAATATTTTCTTCTTTATCCTTTACTTTATCTTTATAGAACTTCTCTGCTTCTCCTCCTATTAATATTAAAGCTTCTATTCCTTGTTTGCTTGGAACAGCGATATGAAAGTTAATTGCAGAATTAATGTATTCTGTATCTATCTCTGTTTTTCCGATAAGAGCTTGTTTAAGCATATCTGGAGGGCAATTTCTTGCTTGTTTTAGAGTTATGTATAAACGCCGAGCTATTTCTTTTAAAAGTTTTTCAGCTTGATAGTATAGATGGCTTTGATAGTCTTTTCTTCTTGGTTTTGCCCAGACCATTTTACCAGTTATATTAAGAATGAAGAGTTCAAACTCATTTGGTTTTATCTTTTTTATATATTTTTCTTTCATTTTCTTTATCTTTTCTTTTTGTGCATTTATTTCTTCTAATCTTTTATGTGGATTGATACCTCTTTTTATATAATCTTTAATAAACTCTAGAAAGTTATCTTCCGTGAAAGCAGGGCCCTCATAAACATAGTAAACCCAACAGTATTTCTTTGTATGCTCTTTAAGAGCTGCGTAAAAGTCTGGCAACTTGATTTTTATCTCACTAATTGAATAAGATTTAATTGAAGAGAAAGAAGGAGAGTATTTGTTCATTAGTTTAAGCAAATCTTCCTCTTGATCTTGAGAGAAAGAATTATTTGAGGGGAAAGTAAAAGCATTGTAAGCTTCTGCATATTCCTCTTTTAACTTTTCTTTCAGAATTTTATTCAAATTTCCTTCTATGAAAGAGAAATTATGGAAATCTAGAGTTGGGAGATAAGTTCCATAAGTATAAATTAATGATTGTTTTTCTATGAACGTGTCAAGCAGAGAGATTATTTCTTCTTCTTTTAGTTTTGTCAAGTCAATATCTGAGATTTTTTCCTTTGCCCATTCATTTGCTTCTTCTCCTATTTCGTTTGTTTTGTCTATTATCTTGTCTACCGTGTTGTAATCTTCCTCAACTTGCTTTTTAAGCTCTTCATGCGCTTTTATCCAGCTATTTGTGTTACCTGCATATCCAATTGTTCCATTTCTTGAGATAATTCCCATTATGGGATTTGATATTTTTAGGATCTTCTTATAGTCAAGGAAACTCTTTGTGAAAATATAACTTCTAATAAGTGGGACTTTATAGTCGTGTGCAACAACTTCTAAGAGATTTTCTTTGTTTTTTATCATTTTGCTCTTTTTATTATCCGGACAAGGCCGGAATCTGCATCTACTTCTATTAAATCTCCGTCTTTTAATATTTTTGTGGCTATCTTTGTGCCAATTATGCAAGGTATTTTAAGTTCGCGAGAAACAATCGCAGCATGACACATGATTCCACCTTCATCTGTAACTATGGCTGAACATTTTGTTAAGACTGGCATTAATAATGGATTTGTACATATTGAGATGATTATATCTCTTTCTTTAAACTTCTTCATATCTTCAGAGTCATTTACTATTTTAGCTATTCCTTTTACAATTCCTTTGAAAGCTATATTTCCTTTTATTAAATTTGTTTTGTTTTCTAACTTTTTCTCTGTTAGAGCAGGAATCTTATTTTTTATCTCTTTATCATAGATAAAACTGACTTCTTCTGTTATGGGATTATTCCAGAATACACACCAATTACTTCTCTTTTTTAATTCTTCTATATTTGGTTCTTTTTTATTGTTAAGAATTTCTCTCAGTTCTTTTGGCGTGAGGCAAGATAATAGTAAGTAATCCTTAATTTCATATTTATTAGCTATTAATCTCCAAAAATATGTCATAAACGTATCTTCAATTTGCGGATATTTAGTTATGCCTCTAAACTCGCTAAAGTCCTCTACAACTTTTCTAATTTCTTTATTATTTGTCTTCTCTTTTATAGAATCTATTGCAGATAGTAGCAAATAAGGTATAGTTGTTCCATAAAGATAGCTTAAAAGCGCTTTTTCGTAATATTTATCAAATTCTTCTGAATTTTTGTATTCTGTTTGTGTCTTGTTTGTGAAATAATTAACTATATCGTCGGCTTCTTGGTTATAATTCTCTGCAAGTCTTTTCCATTCATTCAATCTTTTATCATTATTCTTTATGAGAGAAAGGAAATGTGCATTTGTTGCTTCAAGCTCCTTTTTTGAGCGAAACATTAGTCCAACATTCTCTTGATGCATGTAAAGATGATACTTATACTCAAAGCCTGTCTCTTTAGGCATAAGTCTTCTTTCTAAATCAAGAAAAGCTAGATAAGAGAAAAATAATCTTTTC
>CAZDJT010000034.1:0-5268 GCA_964505875.1 Candidatus Woesearchaeota archaeon
ATCTTCCCCAATAATCCCTTTTTCCATTTCCTTTAAATTATCAGATATTCTTTCATTACTGCTCATTTTTCCCACTTCTTTCATAGAAGAACTTAAAGATTTCTTCATCGGAGACTCCTGATAGTTTACTTCGCCTTTTCGCAAATTCAAACCAAAATATCTTTCCAATTTATTTATTAATATATAATCCTGTGAGGGTAAAACTCCATTCTCAATCATCTTGATCTGCTCTTCTCCAACACTCAAAGCCTCAGCAACTTGTTTTCTAGTCATATTCTTTTCTTTTCTCTTTCTCTGAACTGTCCAGTGGAAATTATCAATTAAACTTGAAACAATATCTCCTTCAGCTCTTCTTAATGGTCTTCTCAAAGGTTCAAGAGTAAAACTTGTTATCTTTTCTCTGATTCTCTGAACAGGCTGCGGCGTCTCTCTGGCAGCAGAAAATGATTTATTTGAATCAACTTTCCTTAAAACAAGCAATCCCTCGCGTCTCGCATAATCGTCGCTTACTCTAACTATCTTACCCTCTTCAATCGCTTCAACAATCTCCGTAGACATGAAAAACGCAGACAACAAGGCTTTTTATTGTTTATTTCTCTATAGAATATACTTCCAAGTCTCTAATATTATCTACATAAACCAAATCTTTCTCGTTTACAATAACGACAGGCACCTTTGTTATTAAATATTTAGCAGCCAGATTATCTATTACTTGCTCTCCAAGGTCATAATCCAAAGCATAAATCATTACTTTATCTTTATATTCATTCTTAAAGGTTCCAAGAATAAATCCAACTTTATCACTTTCATCCTTATAGAGCTCTTTATTTGAATAAAAGAATAGAACTGTTAAAAATTTCTTCTCGCATTCTTCATTTACCTTTTTTACTATTTCGAAATGCCTCAGTTCAATCTTGCTGTATATCTTTTTCTGTTCCAAAACTCTCTTATCATTCTTCCCGAATCTGGACTCAAGCAAGCTTAATTTGCTCCCCGCACTATCAAGGATTTCAGATGCTTGAAGGAGAATAGGATTATTACACTCTAAATTATTTGAGACGTTTTCCAAATCGGCAAGATATCTTGTAAGTATATTGTTTTGTGCTGAAATGCTTTTATAGTTAAGGTAAGAAACTGAGCTTGCTAAAGAAAAGATTGCGATAAAAATCAATGTAGTAATAACAAATGAAGCCAGAGCTAAAGTGAAGAAATTGTCTCTTTTACTTTCCATCTTTGCTCTCTCTCCATACAACTTTCCTGTTGAATAAAACATAGATAAAAGAAATTATCCACCAAAAAGTAAAAAGGAAAGTGTAAAAAAACAGGAACAGGGCAAAACTTACTTTTATTCCTTCCTTATACCTCATCTCTCTTCTTGAAAAATACATATAAAAAGCTATGACAAAAACAAAGAGGAAAGCTATAAGAAATACGGGCTGGCTGAAAATATTGTAGAATAGCCTTTGCAAGACGAAATAATTTAATTCTAAAGAATTATTAAAATGAAAATTAATAGAGCTCAAAGTAATCAGCTCATTCTGAATAATTGATATGCTCCTCCAAAGACTATATACCGTAAGAAAAATAGAAAAAATAACTGTTATCACAGCTACCGGCAAAACTATCACTCCCAAAGCTCCGTGCTTAAACCCAAAAAGTTTTCTGTAGCTCCACAAATTCTTAGTCAGACCAACATACCATCTTCTTCTCTGGACTAATAACTCTCTGAAAGATTTTGGCGCAATAGTATAAACTGCCGCTTTGGAAGCATTCTCAATAATATAATTGTGGCTTTGTATTCTTAGAGCAATTTCCAAATCTTCAGTTATATTATGCTCATCGTATCCACCATATTTATCAAAAAAGGCTTTCCTATAAGCAGAAAAAGCTCCTGGAGTAATATGAATTGCATTTGTACTTGCAAAAGCTTTTCTCAAGAAAACACCCATATAATATTCAATTTGTTGTATTCTCTGCCATATATTTTTAGCTTGATAAATTCCCATAGAGGGAGTGACTGACATTACTCTGTCTTCTGAAAAGAATTCAATCATCTTGCTCAAAGCAGAAGGTTCAACAAAAGTATCTGCATCCATTGTAACTATAATTTCCCCTCTTGCCTTCTTTATCCCATAATTAAGAGCAGACCCTTTCCCGCCGTTTTCCTTGCTGAAAACTCTTACCCTAACTCTTTTATCAGACTCATACTTCTTAGCTGAATTATAAGTATTATCTTTAGACCCATCGTTCACCACGATTATCTCAAGCATTTTGGCAGGATAATCCAAAGAAAGGGCAGATTCTATAGTTTTTGCTATACTCTTTTCCTCATTATAAGCTGGAATAATTATACTAACTGATTTTAATTCTCCCTTTATCAGCTTCTTCTTTTTATAATATCTAAATAAGCTCAACATATAAAAGCAAGTTGCAAATAAGCCAATATATGCCGCGATATAAACAAGATTATAATAAAGTGCCATTTTAATTTGTAATCACTTCCCTCCAAGTCCCAAAGGTTCATCGCCTTTATTTAGATGAAAATAATCATAAAAATTCTCATTCAAAGTCAGCTCAGAGGTATGCCCTGCTCTCTTTTTATTTATCAATCCCATCTCAACAAATTTCCCTACATGATCATATGCCTTATTTCCTCTAATCTTTATTATAACAGACTGTTTTATAGGGTGTTTATATGCAATAATAGCCAGTGTTTCCTGCTCTGCTCGGCTGAACTCTGCACTTCCTGTCGCCAGCTTATTAACAAGCCAGGCATATTCTTGGGAAACATCCATCTTCCACAAATTGTTCTTATTAACAACTTCTATACCGGAGTCTTTGTAAGCATCACTCAAATCTTCCAGTATTTTCCTCAATAGAATAGGATTTACATCTGTCAGGGTAACAAGTTCTTGTAAACTCATGAATTTGCCAGCTATAAACAAAGCAGCCTCAACTTTCTTTACTCCTTCTGCCTCAAGTTCATTGTCAACTTCTTCAACGCTCTTGTTGCTTATCTCCATATTATTAGGTAGAATATCAGGTTTTAAAAGTTATTTATAAACAGTTATCAGGATGCCTTCAATAATCGCCGCAATAATCAGTAATGGAAGGACAATTACAAAAAAGCAGACTATCGAGCTGTAAAACTGATTCTTCCAGAATTTCTCTCTAATCTTGCCTACAATAATGGAGAAAAGAAGAAAGTAAAAGCAAGCTAGTAAAACGGCAATCAGTCCGATAGAAGCCATTAATGCCTGAATGGTATAATTATGATAATCAATATTAAATCCGTTTAAAACAAGACTCTTAAAAACAAGCAAACTAGCAGCAATAACACAAACAAGGCCCGCAATAAAAATAAAAATGGCAGACCAGCCAAACACTCTCATCTTTCCTTTTTTATTGTAGAAAACAAAGTAATTCTTTACAAGTTCAACACCGAGTCTTATCCCTAAAGAAAATGCTATGAATATTGCTGGAAGCTCAAAGATTCCGTGCGGAAGTATTTTCCAAAAATTGCTGAATCCAGATTCAAGATAAACAAGATGAAAAACATAGCCCAAGATTGCGCCATTAAATAAAGCTCCAAAGAGTGGAGCAATTCCTAAAAATATGCCTAAAACAATCCCTTTTAGAGCATTAAGAGTATTGTTGACAAGAATAAAAGTTATCAGCCCGGTTCCGTTCAAGTTCTCAGTCTTATCAACAAGCTCTTTAATTATTGGATCAAGGAAAGATAAGTCAGGTCCAGCATAAAAGCCGAATATAGCGCTTAGTAGAAAGATTCCAACAACAAGCCAGAAATATTTCCCACTCTCCCGTATATAATTAATTGATTTTCTAAATAATCCAATCTTACTCTTCTCTTTTTTCTTTCTTTTGTTCATCATATTCACTATTTTTTCATCTAAAAAACTTCTGCAAAAGGCCAACTTTCCTTCGGTATTTAAGCTTCAGATAATAGCCATACGCTATTCCTGCAATTAATCCGCCTAAATGTGCCGTATTACCTATAGGAAGCTTGATAAATAAACTTATTGCCATCAAAGGAACAATAGCAATAATTGGTGCAGCCCAAAGTTTCAGCTCAACGGGCATAGCAAATCTTCTGAATCTAACATTCTTGGAGAACATAGCGAAAAGCATGGCAAAAATAGCTATGCTGATTGCAATATTAAAATAGAAAGAAATTGAAGCAGGTAAAAACTTATCAATAATTACCTGAACAATAATAGCAACTAAAGGGCCAAGAATCAGGTAAACTTTATAGGATGGAACAAGAATCGCCAGCAATCCAAGCAAGCCGAATATAGCACCGGAAGCTCCAACTGCTAAGTCACCAACTCCTCCAAATAAATTTCCTCCTAAAGAGAAGAAACTCCCGATAAAAGCAAACAAAACAAAGAAAATACTTCCAACTATTCCTGCGATTAAATAGAAAATGAAAAGTCTCTTCTTTCCTATAATCTTTTCTACAAAATTGCCTAAGAAAAATAATGAAAACATATTGACAAACAAATGAAAGCCGTTTTGATGTATGAAAAGCGCAGTAACCAAAGTCCATAAGTTCTTGCCAGAAATAATTAAGCTTGGCTGTAAAGCAATAAGACTAACGCTGCTCGTTTTCACAGAAAAAAGTATGCTAAAAGCAAAGAACAAAACGACGTTGGCAAAAATCAGCTTATTAGTAAGACTTATTCTAGAAATTAACATTCTGAAGATATTTCCAGCTCGCATCTCTATTTCATCGCCTCTTTTTCTTCCTACTTATTTTTTTACTTTTCTTCTTCTGCTTCTTAGGTTTGCTCTTTTTCCCCATTTTCTTCAGTTCTCTCTTCTTTTGCCTCTGTCTTATCTTTATTCTCTCTGCTCTCTCAGTTTTCTTCTTCTTCACTTCAGCCTTAAACCTTCTATTCTTCAATAATTCTTCTCTCTTTGTAAATTCTCCAATTTCAACATCAACTTGCTGAAGAACATTTTTCAGTTTGCCCACATCCTTCTCCAAAGATGAAACCTCAGCAGTATTGTCTTTCAAGTTTAGTGTTTCGCCGCATTCAGGACAAGTATATTCATGAATAAGGGCATTCTCTTCATTAAGTTCAACATGGCAATTAGCGCAAGAATAAAATCTCCCAGCTTTCTTCAAATTTATCTGACTATTAAGCTGAGCTATATTTTTAAGAAGTATATACTTAAACTTAATAAAACTTTTACCAGAATTCAAAGTCCAAAAATAAGTATACCATCCGCCTTTTCTGCTGTCTT
>CAZDJT010000035.1:0-3126 GCA_964505875.1 Candidatus Woesearchaeota archaeon
TTCAATCTGCACTTCTTTTCTCTGTACAATATCTCCTATTTGCAATCCCATAAAACGTAAAAGAAGGCTCAGTTAATAAATTTACTTAGTCAATGTATGAAAAGGAGATTCAACTCTTAATACTCTTTTTTCATCAAAACGCATAAGCAAAGCAGGATTTCTCTGAAGAACTTCGTAATAGATTCTCTGCATATTGTTTAATATTTCAGAATCTCTATTAAACTTGCCTTCATAATTACCAACAATAGAAAATCTGCATGGTGATTGAAACTGATTATCTTCTCCTTTGCAGCTCTTCATAAACTCAGCAGAAAATCTAAAATAATTAGTGTCTCTGATTCTACTATCACTCTCAACTTTAGCAGAACCAATTACATCAACATAATTCAATCCGCCTCTTTTATGTCTAGGCAAACTAGCCGCAATAACAATTTGATTTGCAAATTCTCCTAAGTCCTTAATATCTAAAGGATTGACAATATTTCTTATAGGTTTAACAAATCTTTCACCAGCATTATAAACAGTATTAAGCAATCTCAAACCATTTGAGCTAGAAACAAATGGATGTGCAAAAGAGCTAACACCATCTAAACCAAAACCAGGTAAAGGCAGATTAGTCTGTCCTTTATCTCTCTTAATTTGCAGTAAGCTCATAAAAAAAGCAATAAACAGCCATATTTAAACTTTTCTATATGTAACTACTATCTAGTAACTTTTAGATAGATAGTATAATATAATACAAAGCAGATAACTTATAAAACCTTATCAACCTAAAAAGAAAATGAAAGGGTTTATAGTTTATGGCGATTATGATATAATAGACGGCCATTTGCATATAAAATTATTCGGAAGATTGGAGAATGGCCAGTCTTTTGTTACTCTCAATCGTGTCCCTTCCTATCTTTTTATCAGAGAAAAAGATCTAAAAAAAGCCAATAAGATCCTTCAGAAATACAAAACGGAAAAGACAGAATTAAAGACTTTCCAAGAAGAGGAAGTAATTAGAGTCTTGTCTGCAAACAACACAGAACTAAACAAACTTACTCATGCTCTACACTCAAGCGAGATTAATACTTTTGAAGCAGATATAAAACCTTATTACAGATTTATAATAGATAATAATATTCTTGGCAGTCTGGATATAGAAGGAGATTATATTGTAGCAGAAAGAGTTGACAGGTTTTATCACGAGCCGAGAATTACTCCTGCAAGCACAAGACCAGAGCTAAAAGTTGTTTCAATAGATCTTGAATCAAGTGAGAAAGGAGACTTATTCTGCATAGGCATCTATTCAAATAATTATAAGAAGAATTTTATGGTTACTGATAAAAAGTTAGAAAACACAGTTCCCTGCAAGAATGAAGCAGATTGTCTGGAGAAATTTAAGGCAGAAATAATAAAACTAGACCCAGACATAATAACTGGATGGAATATTATAGAATTTGATTTAGTTTATCTCCAAGACCTATACAGAAAGCATAAAATACCCCTTGATTTAGGAAGAACAAATACTAATATCCGAATAAAGATAGAAGAAAATTACTTTAAACCATCAAAAGTAGATATTCCAGGAAGACAAGTCTTAGATGCAATGTATATGATTCGTGACCCGTTCATACAAGAAGCTCCTTCAATTAAAAATGCCAAGTTTGAATCATATACATTAGAGAATGTATCTCAAGTAATACTAGGAACTGGAAAATTGTTAAAAGGTAAAGAGAGACACGCAGAAATAGAAGAATTATATAAGAAAGATCAAAATAAACTTGTTGAATATAATCTCTTAGACTGTAAATTAGCTTATGACATTCTCAAGAAGACAGAAATCATCGAGCTTGCAGTAGAACGCTCTCATCTAACAGGTATGCCTCTAGACAAAATAACTGCATCTATAGTTGCTTTTGACTCTCTTTATATTAGGGAAGCTAGAAAACACAGTCTTGTAGTTCCAACAACAAGATATGGAACAAAAGAAGACAAGATAAAAGGAGGCTATGTCTACTCTGCAAATCCCGGCATATATGAAAACGTTCTCGTCTTAGATTTCAAGTCTCTATATCCCTCCATAATAAGAACTTTCAACATAGACCCTGCATCTTTCTTAGAAAAGAAAGAAAAAGGATGCATAACTACTCCGAATGGTGCTTTCTTTAAAAATAAGGAAGGAATTCTCCCAACTATTCTAGAACGCCTTCATGAAGAAAGAGAAAAAGCAAAGAAAGATAAGAAAGAACTGGCAAGTTACACAATAAAGATAATTATGAACTCATTCTATGGAGTAATGGCGTCGGCAAATTCTCGTTATTTTAAATGGGATATGGCAAATGCAATAACACATCTAGCAGAGTTTATAATAAAGCTTACAGCAAAAGAAATTGAAAAAAGAGGTTTCAAAGTTATATATCAAGACACAGACTCTGTTTTCGTCCAAACTTTCCAGAGTAAAAGTAAAACAGAGCAGACAGGAAGGTTTCTGGAAGAGCATATAAACAATTTCTACAAACATTATATAAAGGAGAACTACAACCGTTCTTCACACTTGGAGTTACAGTTTGACAAACATTTTCTTTCTCTGATGATACCTAAAATAAGAGGCTCAGAAGATGGAAAAGCTGCTAAGAAAAGATACGCAGGATTAATAGAAAAGAATGGTAAAGAAGAATTAGTAATAGTTGGTCTAGAAGCAATTCGTGGTGATTGGACAGAAGCAGCGCAGGACTTCCAAAGAGAAATCTTAACAAGAATATTCCATAAAGAAGAGATTGATAAGATAATAAAAGACTGCCTAAAGAAGATTAAGTCTGGAAAGATGGATTCAAAGCTTGTTTATAGAAAATCAATAAGAAAATCTCTCTCTGAATACACAAAAACAACTCCACCACATGTAAAAGCGGCAAGGCAACTAGATAAATTAGACTCTAACATTATAGAATATTACATCACAACTCATGGCCCAGAACCAGTCCAGAAATTAAAGCATCCTCTTGATTACAAGCACTATATAGACAAGCAAATAGCACCTATAGCAAATCAAATCCTTTCTCTATTCAATAAAACTTTTGATGATACTGTTGAATCTTCAAAACAGACAAAATTATTCTAATAAATCAATCAAAAGCTTGTCGC
>CAZDJT010000035.1:3136-5020 GCA_964505875.1 Candidatus Woesearchaeota archaeon
TCTGATAAGTCATAATATCTTTTGTTAAATTACTAGCTTGAATAAAGACAGTGTTTGATAAATTTAACTTAGCTTCTCCAATTTCTCGCTGAACAGAAGGTTGCATGTTCAAAGGCAACAATACACCAACACAGTCAACTAAAGTCTTATTATCTGCATCAGCAATGTTTCTCTTGAATTTGCTAAAAAAGCCAGAATAATTTCTCTTCACACCATCAAAAGCTTGTCGCACTTCTCCCAATCTAGCTCTTGCTTCTGGCAAAGTCAAATTAGCACGATAATTTAAAGGAGTTACCATAACTTATTGTCATAAACTATTGTTTAAATAGATTTCCATATATTATTGACTAAATAATATAAATTTATTTTGCAAGATAATTATTATTCTCTCAGGGTAGATCAAAATCATATCAACACAATGTCTTTCTGTACAGAGGTAGTAACAATCATCTCTTTCTTCTCATTAATATAAAAATCAATCTCTGTTCTAACTCCAAATTTATCTTTCAAGTAAATTCCCGGTTCAATAGTATATCCAATTTTCTTTAAAATCTTTTTGGCGGCTCTTCTCTTAGGTCCCAAACTAGAATATTTGCCATGAGGGGAACGAAAGCCAATACTGTGCCCAGTAGTGTGAATAAATTTTTTACCATACTCTCTCTTTCTAATATAATTTCTGCATACTCTATCAATATCTCTTCCCAAAGGTATTTTTCCCTTTTTCAGCTCTTCTCTCAAAAAGAAAACTGCTTTATTCCTAGCATTAAATACGATGTTAAAGACTTTCTTCATCTCACCAGTAAAACTCCGACCATAATATCCCATCCAAGTTATATCGGAATAGGGGCTTCCTCTTTTCTTCAATCTTCCCCATATATCGATTAAAATAATGCTCTCTTTTCTCAGCATTTGCGGTTTTATAGCAGGATTATAGTGTGGTTCTGCCGCACTTTCATTGAAGGCAACAATCAATCTCTTTCCATTCGTCTTCAGTCCATTTTTAGCAAACTCTCTGAAGATAAAACTTTCAACATCTTTCTCATTTACTCCTCTCTTTGCTCTCTTTTTAATGAAACTAAAAGCGCGAAAGATAATCTCTGTAAGTATTTTCCCAGCTTTCTTATGTTCTTCTATTTGCTCATCACTCCATCTTTTATATCTCATATCAAAGCAAAGAAAGAAGGATTATTAAAAGTATTTATAGACGGCGGTTAATCTTACAAGTTGAACGAAGTTTCAACACAATAACTTTATTAAGAAGCAAAGCCAGAAGAAATTAATGGCCACTATTTTCGAAATTACTGATAAAACAGGAAGGAAAATTAGATTGGCAAGCAAACAGTTTGAGCACGTCATCTGCCACAAAGGAATGGAAAATTACATGGAAGAAATTAAAGATACCTTGAAGAATCCCTTAAAGATTATCTCTCACGAGGTTGGAGATTTATACGACTATTTCAATCATTACAAAAATCGGAAGCAAAAATCAAAATATCTGCAGGTCGTAGTTAAATATTTAAACGGGCATGGCTTTGTATTAACAGCCTACTTTGTGAGGCATACGTAATAACATGGCACGAAAAATGGAAATGCACTACGACGAAGAAGCAGACTATTTAGAGATTTTTGTAGGTGAGCCTCGTGCGGATTATGGAGAACACACCTCACAAGATATTGTTCTCTTTAAGTATGAAGATAATGACCAATTATATGGTGTAGGTATCTTTAATTTTAAGAAAAGGGCATCTGATTTGAAAGACGTGCTCAGCAAACTTCCTGTTTCTATAAAGATAGAGCCTAATTAATTCCTTCTGTTTGTTAGTATGAGATGAAACTTACAGTGCATTTAGGCTTTTACGAAGAAAGTGATTTAGGATAAATCAA
>CAZDJT010000036.1:0-4944 GCA_964505875.1 Candidatus Woesearchaeota archaeon
GAAGAAGACAAGAAAGACTAATGAACTTAGTATATAAAATTAATAGAATCGTTATCAATAAAATAATATATAATCTGTTTGCAAGATAATTAAATTCTTTCTTGTAATATAGTCTGTTTTTATTCCATATCTTCTCTGCAGTCCAAACAGATATTTCTTTCTCCAACTCTTAATAGTTCAGACAGCGCACCGCATTCATCGCAAAGCCCTTCAAGAGGCCATTCTATCTCCATTTTAGCAAGCTTTTTCTCCTCTTCTCGAATATCTGCAAGCTCTCCAAGTTGGTCATATAATGTTGGAGCAATTTTAAGTATGTCTTTAAGAGTTATTACTCCAACAAGCTGACCTTTAGACAGAACAGGGAGTCTTCTAAAACCATGTTCTTTCATTTTCTCAAGTGCCTGATTAATGTCTGCTTCTGGCTTAATAACTGCAACTTTACGGCTAGAAATATCTATTGATTTCACCTCTCTCAAATCTTTTCTTGGTTCTTTAACAAGACTCTTAAATATGTCTGTGCTCGTCAATATTCCTAAAAGCCTTTTTTCTTTAGTAATAATAACGCTATTTACTTTGTCTTTAACCATCATCTTTACGCAGTCAAAAGCACTCTTATCTGGACCAGAAAAGATAAAGCTTCTTGTCATTACCTCTCCAACAGATATTCTAGCCATAAAAATAAAGAGGAAGAGAAGATTATAAGGATTTATATTCTGAAGACATACTTTCCACAACATATAACTTTAAATCTTATTCCTAAGACTATCCTTCATGGAAGATAAAGGACAGGGATTCGTAATGCCTGAAAATGTCTCAAGAACTATTGGGAAAGATGCGCAGAGAAATAATATTATGGCTGCAAAACTCATAGCAGAGATAGTAAAAACAACTCTCGGTCCTAAAGGAATGGATAAAATGCTTGTTGATTCAGCAGGTAATATTATAGTAACCAATGACGGAGTAACAATCTTGGAAGAAATGGAATTAGAGCATCCAGCAGCAAAGATGATGGTAGATATAGCAAAAACGCAAGAGACAGAGGTTGGAGATGGAACAACAACAGTCGCTCTGCTAGCGGGAAAACTGCTTGAAAACGCGGAAAAACTGTTAGACAAGAAGATACATCCAACAATAATTGTCCGCGGCTACAGATTAGCAGCGGAAAAATCAGCGCAAATCTTGGAAGAGATAGCAAAACCAATAAACAATAAAGAGATTCTCAAGCAAATAGCTGCAACAGCAATGACTGGAAAAGGAGCAGAAGGAAATAAAGACTTACTAGCAGACTTAATAGTTAATGCAGTTGAGCAGATTGCAGAAGGTAAGAATGCTTCTTCAGATGATATAAGAATACAGAAGATTAAAGGAGAAACAACAGCAAGCAGTGAGCTCATAAAAGGAATTGTTTTAGATAAGAATAGGGCGAATGAATATATGCCTTCTTCTGTTTCAGCAGCAAAAATCCTTCTTTTGGATTTTCCTCTAGAGATAAAGAATCCGGATGCGGAAACTAGAATATCAGTATCAACGCCAGAACAGCTGGAGAAATTTGTAGAATCGGAAGAAAATTACTTGAGAGAAATTGCAGATATCATAATTGCTTCTGGAGCAAAAGTAATATTCTGCCAGAAAGGAATTGATGATTTGGCTCAATACTATCTTGCAAAAGCAGGCATTATGGCTTGCCGTCGTGTTCCTAGAGAAGACATGGAAAAGATTGCAAGAGCAGTTTCCTGCAAGATAATATCAAATATTAAAGACGTGAAAGGAGCAGAAATGGGATATTCAGAATCAGTTGAAGAGACAAAGATTGCTGATGATTCTTTCATATATATTAGAGGATGCAGAAATCCTAAGTCAGTAAGCATAATTCTCAGGGGGAGTTCCCCACACTCTCTTGATGAAACAGAGAGAGCGGTAAAAGACGGGCTTGGCGATGTCATCTCAGCAGTAAAAAGCGGGAGAATCGTTGCAGGAGGCGGAGCAGTTGAGATAGAAATCGCTAGGAAATTGAGAATATACGCAAAGACTCTTGGAAGCAGAGAGCAGTTAGCAATAGAAGAATTTGCAAATTCCCTGGAAGCAATACCCGAAGCCTTAGCAGAAAATGCAGGCCTCGATCCTATAGATATAATAACGGAATTAAGAAAGAGTCATGAAGCTGGAAACATAAATCACGGCCTTAATCTCTTTACAGACAAGATTGTTGACACAATGTTGGCAGGAATTATAGAGCCAATAAGAGTAAAATCTCAGGCAATAAGCTCTGCATCAGAGCTTGCATCAATAATCCTAAGAATAGACGACGTTCTAATCAGCAAAGACAAACCAATGAGAAGAGAAAACACTTATTCAGGAATGGATTAATAAAAAGCCTGCCTTATTCCTTGTTCTAATTTTATTGGAGAAACTCGGCGGTTCAAAGACAGAAATCTTTTAGCTCTTTCTTCCAAATGAGCTTGGACAGATTCGTAATTCAATATAAAATCTGGCTGAAAAGCTCTAGGCTCAGCGGTCTGTGCCATTAGTAATTCTTCACCGTTTCTAATAATATAAGCAGGAACAGCCTTGCCAAATTCTCTAGAGAGTACAGTTCTTTTATTGCCATTAAATACTAAGAATACATTAAAATCTGGAAAGAATATTTCTTTAGCAGGTAAAACAATAATCGGATCAATACTGCCAGTCTGAAATTTATCAGTTAATAACGCCCTTCTTTCTTCTAAAGCCCATAAAGGATCAGTCAAAAACAAAGCATAAGGATTTAATCTCTTCTCTTCTAACTCAGTTAATTTTCTTGCTGGCATAAAGAGTATTAATAAAATGGATTTAAAAACCTTTCATAAATAGAAGATTTATCTTCTTGGAGCAAGAAGGAATCTTTAAATAACCTTCTTCTTTTCTGGAATAAAGCGCCCGTAGTTTAATGGTAGAACGACTGGTTGCCAATCAGTAGACTCGGGTCCGATTCCCGGCGGGCGCATTTATTATCATGGTAAAAGCAAAAAATGGGAAGAAAAAAGACTATAATCAAACTGCCGAAAACCGCGTCTCTGCGCTGTCCAGTGTGCGGAGAAATATCAAAAAGAAAAGTTCCTGAAGATAGCAGCCCTCAATATTTTGACTGCGATAAATGCGATAAGAGAACAGGAACACCAATAACTTCTTGCTGTATTATCTGCACATTTACTAAGAAGAAATGCATTCCAACTCTTATTATGCACGCGCGGGCAAAGAATCTCTCTGTCCGATACTAATTCCTCTAGCTTCCAGTATTTTTCTATCAATCTGCTCAATTTCTCTTAAGTCTTGAAAGTAAGCGATTAATTCATTCACTTCATAGTTATTGCTTGCTCCTCCAGTTTGCATTTCAGTAAGAAAAGCGATTGCACTCTCTCTTGCTCTAAGCATCCTTTCTTCTCTGACTTTACTTCTTAAATAGTTCTCAGGATCAACAAAAGCCGAAAGATAACGAAAAGCATCTGCATCTAACTCAGCAGCTCTCTTTTCAGAGTATTCGTCTATGATTTCAACAAATGGTCTGGCTTTCATACCAAAGATGAAAAAGGACTATATTTAAACATTCTGCAAGATAATTAAGTTCTTTTCTTTCTAATATATTTGATATCTTGGAAGCTATAAGTCAAGAATCAAAAACATTTAAAAGACTCAAGGATAATACCATTATAGTCACGGCCCTGTAGTCTAGTGGCAAAACGACTCGTTTACACCGAGTAGTCAGGAGTTCGATTCTCTTCAGGGCCATTTTTATCAAGTGTAAGACAAAAGATAGGTTATACATAGAACAATTATAACTGACATCAAGCCCTTTAGCTATTACGAGTAAGTGCTGGATTAACTTTTTTATTAACTCAAGGGAAAAAGAGGTGATTTTATTTTTTGGCGCTATTCCAAAGTTCCATAAATAATTTTCTATAATGCTCTGCGTTATCTTTTGATTTTATGATAAAGACCCGAGGTACGTCTGTCCATATAAAGGTAGCAACAGTATCTTTGAATATGGAAACATTAGAAGGAAATGGATGTTTGCTTATTCTATATTCGTAATATGTGTTTTTGGGCGCTTTTAGTTTCCGAGCATTTACTACGTCTCTTTTTGTGCATAATATCTTTGCATGCGCCATTTTTTGCGCACGAAATGTATGAAATTTGTCTAACAGAATAAGTACTTGCTTATGCTTAAAGACTTCAGGTGAAAACGCAAAACCTAAATATTCTTCTTTTTTTGTTAGTTCATTCATCATTTCTAGATAAAGTGTCTTTATACCTTCAAAATCATGATAAACTTTAATTTGATGTTCTGATTGTTTTATTTTTTGCTTCTCTAGCAAGCTTGGAAGTATCTTCCTAAATGAGCTTTTTTGCTCTTTAATCTTGCTTTCTTTTGAATCAAGATAGACTAATATCTTATTTGGGGAAAGAGCCTGAAAATATCTAGTATTGTCTTTTATTAGTTCACTAACCAAACCCTTTTCTTTCAATCTTTCAAGAATTTCATATACTTTTGATCTTGCAACTTTTGATTTTGTTATTATAGGACCAGAGGTTGTTGTTCCACTTTCCAATAAAGCAAAATATACTCTAAGTTCCCCTCCAGTAAAGCCTATCTCGTTTAGTAAATCTAAGTCCATATCTATAATGTTTCAAAATATATTCACTATATAAACTTATCCTATGCTCACCCCTAGGGGGGGAATAAGCAATATAATGCAAAATAAAACAACTAATATATGAATATTGAAGATAGTTTTTATCCAGAAAAATTTAATAGTTTAGAGTTAGGAAGAAAACTTTATGCGGAAAATCCCGGAGTTGTGTTAATTCCTGATTTGTTAAAGCCACAAGCTCGTAAAAACTTATTAAATGAAATTCAGACAAAGAGATATGTTCTTGCAAAGGCGAAAGGAAGCTATGGAAGAGCAG
>CAZDJT010000037.1:0-4791 GCA_964505875.1 Candidatus Woesearchaeota archaeon
CAACGTGAAGAACTTCTTTTCCTTTCATATCGGCTCCGACAGTTTTTCCATCTTTGTAAAGCATAACTGCCGGAAGATTCAAAACTTGAGCAACAGGATTAGAGAATATCCAATCTCTAGTCTCTCCACCGGAGATGACAAATCTGTCTTTAGGTTTGTCCGAAATATGTTGTCTAACCAAACGAACCATATCATTAACTGCTTCACTATAATGCTTTCCACTTTTCATAACATCACCACTCTGCACATAATAAGAGCCTATTTTTCCAGAAGTATAAGGAAAGAAAGTATTTGTAAATTGAAACCCTTTATTTATACAAAGAGCCAAAAGACCATCTTCTTGCATCTGCTCGGCCACACCTTTATCCATAAATCTTTCTATCTGAATCAGTTTATATATTCTTCTTCGATTTTTTCACTAATTTAAAGTAGAAACATCTTTACCTGAAAGCTTCCTTCGCCATCTTGACAATTTCTTCTTTCTCAATAACACCGACAACTCTGTCAACTATCTCTCCATCCTTAAAGAAGATAACAGTTGGAATGCTCATAACTTCAAATCTCTCGGCCAGTTCCGTTTCCGCATCAATATCTATCTTGCCGAAATTTGCTTTTCCTTTAAGCTCATGAGAAGCAGAATCAAAATGCGGCTCCAAAATCTTGCATGGATTGCACCATTCAGCCCAGAAATCAACAATCCACTTTCCTTTACTCACTTCTTTATCAAAATTCTTCTCGGTTAGATTATGATGTCTAGCAGTCATCTTACATCTCTGAAATATTAATTAATAAACCTTTTTACACTCTATTTCTTCAACAATTTTACCGTCGCTGGGAAAGACATAACAATATATACTAGCTCGTCCTTACTATATAATGAATAAAGAAGAGCTTGTAGAGCATCTGAAGAAAAAAGGCTTCTCACTTTCCGTAATAGAAGCCTTCGGCAAAGTAAATAGGGAAGATTTTCTGCCCGAACACCTAAAGCTTTACGCATATGAAGATATTTCTCTGCCTTTAAACGATGAAAGCTCAATATCTCAGCCATCAACAATATCTTTCATGCTAGAACTATTAAATATTAAAGAAAATCAGAAGATATTGGAAATAGGCTCTGGAACTGGCTATGTTCTAGCCCTTATATCCAAAATTTCCCCCTCTTCCGATATTTTTGGTTTGGAAAATAATATGAAAATGGCTGCCGAGTCTTTGAGAAGATTTGAAAATGAAAAGAACATTCATATCTTTCCTAAAAATGGAGCGAATGGCTTTCCAGAGAAGAAGCCATTTGAAAGAATTTTAATTAGTGCGTCTTGTCCAGACATTGCAACAGCATATAATTTAGTTGACCAGCTTTCACCAGAAGGCATTATGGTTGCTCCAGTAAAAGATTCTATATTCCAGATAAAAAAATCATCAGCAGGAATAGAAAAAACGGAATTTCCAGGTTTCTCCTTCGTTCCTTTGAAGAAGGATTAAGAAAGCTTTAAATATAGTTATAACATTGTTATAACATGGAAAGTCAAGGAATAATAAAGCCAGTAATTCGTCTGGGGAATTCTGCGGGAGTTATACTTCCAAGAGAATGGCTGAATGGGCAGGCAAGAGTAGTATTGGTAAAAGCTCCATCAAACATAAACAAAGAAGTATTCGAGATTCTTGATTCTGTCCTAGAATCTGTCTTGGGAATCTACTTGGTAGGCAGCTATGCTAGAGGAGAGGAAAAAGAAGACAGCGACATAGATGTTTTAGTAATAACTTCTGATATAAACAGTAAGATTAAAAAAGGTAAATATGATATTATCTTGATATCTAAGAAGAATCTTGAATCTGAATTAGATAATAATATTCTCCCTCTCTTACCTATGCTGAAAGAAGCAAAGCCGATTACAAATAAAGATTTAATCAGAGAGTATCAATCAACTTCTCTTTCTCATAAAAATCTTAAATGGCATTTTGAGACGACAAAAACTGCTCTTAATGTCATAAAAGAAGCAGTTGAACTGGCAAAAGAGAGGAAAGAGAAGATATCGGCAAACATTGTTTATTCTTTAATATTAAGATTAAGGCAGGTATTGATAGTCAGCTCATTAATTGCAAATAGGAAAGCAACAAATGAAGAATTAAAAAGGATAATAAAGAAACTGACTGGTTCTCTTGAATCTTACAAAGCATACAAATTAGCTAAAGAGAAGATAAATAATAATAAAATTCTAAACACAGAAAGTGCAGAGAATATCTTATCTTTTATCAAAGAGAAAATAGAAGAGCAAAAAAAATGGATAAAAAGAAGATAAAGAAGAGAATTGAAGGCCTGAAAAAGCAAAGGCAGATTCATAAAGAGAAAATTGACTCTTATGCAGGAAAGAAAGATTATCTCAAAGCATATTGGGAAAAAGAGATAGCTAGAATGGATGCTGAAATCTCAGAGGAAAATAGAAGATTGGAGGAGTGAATTATTAAGCAAAGGCAAACTGTCTTTGAGGGCTTTCTCTCAGATTTTCCGTGTTTCCAGCATATTTTCTGTCAAGAGAAGTATACCAATCCATTATTGTCTTTGTTTTGTTCATCTGTCTTATTAGTCCCAGAGTAAATACTAATCCATCATCGCTTAGTCTTATTTGCGTGTCTGGTCTTATAAAAGAACGAGAAGTCATCGGTTTATAACTAGTCATCCAGAGAGTGCACTTGCTCAATTCATATCCTTTTTCTAAGAAATCTTTCATCATTGGCAGATTGAAGTTACCAAAAAACTTAATTGTATGAAGGCGTCCAGAACCTTCATCACCAGCATCATTGCAGAAAGATGGTCTTTCCCTCTTAACTTTATCTCTTCTCATAGATATTTTCTCATAAGAAAATGGAACAATATCTCTTTGAGCACATATCTCTTTATAATTTTCTATACTGCCTGGGCTGGTTGGCCACTTTATTCCTTCAGCTATCAAAGAGGCCGAGCAATAACTGGGTTTCCAAGGCAGGCTTCCCAGAACATCTCTAAAAAATTCTTGCGAATTTACATGTATTTGTCTTTTCTCAATCTTAGGCATAGAAAACGCACATAAATTCAGTTTAAAAGAATTTGTATTGTTTAGTCGTCTCTCGCTTTTTAAAAAAGGAATGACTTATTCCCCGCATCCAGATCTCATCGTCTGCTTGCACGAAGTGCAATAAATAGCGCAATTACCCATTCTCTTTGCCGGCCCACCGCAATGAGGGCATACAAGACCTTCATGTCCGAAATCAGTAATCTCTTTCTGTTCCTCTTTTATATCTTCTTTAACTGCAGAGCCAGTCAACTGAATTTCCACTTCCGGCTTTTTTGCAGTTTCAGAGAAATTAAGAAGCATAAATTGTGCAACATAATCCACGAAAGAAGAGGCAGTTCTTATAGGGGCGCGAAGATTATCTATTTGCCCTCCGTTAATGTTCTTCACAAATCCAGATGGCTCAAATTTCTGATGTCTGAATTTCTTAAACAATTCTTCAAGAGGAGCACCATACTGCAAATTCACGGAGACAGAAGTTGCCCAAGCATCCATTAAACCTCTGAGTGTTGAGCCTTCTTTGTTCATAGTTATGAATACTTCCCCAGGCTTACCATCATCATACATTCCAACTGTCAAATATCCTTCATGTCCAGCAATGTCAAATTTATGTGTTACAGACTTTCTCGTCTGTGGCATTCTCCTCCTCTCAGGAGTTCCAATAACTTCCCTGTCTAGCTTCTTCTTTATCATTTCTCCTTCGGTCTTCTGAGTATTAAGTGGCTGGCTTCTCTTGCTATTCTCTCTATATATTGCAACAGCTTTCAATCCTTGTTCCCATGAAAAGACATAAGCTTGAATAATATCATCTACCGTAGATTCTTCAGGCATGTTAATAGTCTTGCTTATAGCTCCAGACAAGAATGGCTGGCATACTCCCATCATTTTAATATGGCCATGGTATTGGATAGCTCTCTTCCCTTTTGCAGGTTTGAAAGCGCAATCAAATATTGCTAAATGTTCATCCTTTAAGTCTGGCGCCCCTTCAATAGTATCATTCTGGTCAACATAAGTTACTATTTTGTTAACTTGCTCTTCACTATATCTAAGATTTCTCAGAGCTAAAGGAACAGAACGGTTAACAATCTTCAGCATTCCTCCTCCTGAAAGAACTTTATATTTAACAAGGGCAATATCTGGCTCAACTCCAGTCGTATCACAATCCATCATAAAAGCAATTGTTCCAGTCGGAGCAAGAACAGTAGCCTGCGCATTTCTGAATCCAAAAGCCTCTCCAAGTTCAACAGCATCGCTCCAGCAATTCCATGCATCATTAATAATATATCTTAAATTAGCAGGAATCTTTGCGCCATTTATTCCTTTTACAGCATCTCTATGCATTTTCATTACTTCAAGCGTTGGCTCTTTATTCTTCTGGAAACCAGGGAATGGTCCAACAAGCCTTGCAAGTTCAGCAGAAGTCTTGTAAGCTTCACCACACATTACAGCAGTTATAGCGCCGGCAACCGCTCTACCTTCGTCAGAATCATAAGGCAATCCTAAACTCATCAATAAAGCTCCAAGGTTGGCATATCCAAGCCCGAGAGGCCTGTAGTCTCTGCTAGTTCTAGCTATTTTTGCAGTAGGATAGCTGCTTCCATCAACAGCAAGGTCCATAGAAATTATGAAAGTCCTAACAGTTCTCTTAAACTTTTCAACATCAAACAATCCTTCATCAGTTCTGAATTTCATCAAGTTAATAGAAGCAAGGTTGCAAGCACTATCATCCAGAAACATATATTCG
>CAZDJT010000038.1:0-4722 GCA_964505875.1 Candidatus Woesearchaeota archaeon
AGCACATTTATTTCTTAGAAAAAGCAATTACGTTTAAACAAGATTAAACGCGAGGGACGAAGCGTAAAGTGTCCCAGAGCGTTTAAGCGTAGCGTAGGAGCAGATTACGAATTATTTTCATTCTGAAAATAACCCTCATTTATTTTATTTTTTACTTAGGGGCAAATTAGCAACTGCGGTTAATCACCTTTAACCGCCTTTTTAGCGGTTAAGCAAGCACCGAAAAATCAGGATGCCGTGCGCGTCGGGCGCTTCGCGCCCTCCGAACAATGTGGCTATTTTATTGTTTACAAATAGGCGTAAAATCTTTAATAAAAAATAAAAACCAACACGCTTAAAACCATCATTTTTCTCTTAAATTAATGGGATATAAATACGATTTCAAGCCGGAATTTAGAGAAAGAATGTCTCAATTATTAACAAATAAAGAAGATTTTGATAAATTTGAGAAAATTATTCATACTGGACCGAGAAACTTTGTAAGATGTAACACAATAAAGATATCTCCTTCAGAACTTTGCGAGCGCCTCAGAAAAAAATGGTCTGTAGAACAGCCATTTCCAGAATATCCTGAGATAATATTGATAAAACAAGACCTTGGCCCAGGAGAGTTAGGAAATGCAATAGAGCATATTCTCGGATACTACTATGTTCAGGAAATCTCTTCAATGCTCTCAGTTCTTGCCCTTTCTCCTCAACCAGGCGAGTTAGTCTTAGATGTTTGTGCAGCTCCAGGAAGCAAAACATCTCAGATAGCAGCAAGAATGGAAAACAAAGGAACTTTGATAGCTAATGATTTGAAAATGGATAGAGTAAAGATATTAGCAGCAACCCTAGAACGCTGTGGAGTTACAAACTCAGTTATAACAAGGAATGATGGTGTCTCTCTGTGCAACAAGATGGAAAAAGCGGGATTTAAGTTTGACAAGATTCTTCTTGATGCGCCTTGTTCTGGCGAAGGTACTCTTCGCTCCAGCCCAAAAACATTTATTATGTGGAATAAGAAAATGGTTTACAAATTATCAAGAATGCAGAAGAAACTTATTGCTTTTTCTCTTAAGGCTCTAAAGAAAGGAGGAATTTTGGTATATAGCACTTGCACACATTCTCCAGAAGAAAACGAGGAAGTAATAGATTTTGCAATCAGAAATTTTCCAGTTAACATTGAATCTCTCTATCTTCCGCTAAAATCTCGTCCAGGTCTCCAGAAATGGGGCGACGAAGCCTTCTCTCCTGAAGTTGAAAAATGCTGCCGCTTTTATCCTCAAGATAATGACAGTGAAGGTTTTTTCGTAGCAAAATTAACTCTCTTGGAGGATATTAAGGAATGAGAATAACTGTAACTGGACCAAGATCAGTTGGTAAATCAACCATCTCAAGACTTCTAGCTAAGAGAATAAAAATAAAATATTATTCTTCTGATGAAATTGGAGAAAAAGCAATGAAAAGGTATGGTGGTCTAGATAAATCAATTAAAAGCGGAATAATTGATAAGTTTATTAAAAAAAGCGCATATGGTCTGATAAGAAATGTGTATAAAGAAGATAATTTAGTTTTTGACCTATCTGGAGGAGCAATTAGTTCTAAAAAGCATTCTGAAGCAAGCAAGAAAGTCAGAGAAATTGCAAAGAATAATTCAATTATTGTTGGTTTACTGCCTTATAAAAATGATTCTAAATCAATAAAATTTCTCTTCTCTCGAGAAAAGAGAAGAAAGCATTTTAAATAGATAAATAAGATAGAATTGTTAGATAACACAGAAGAGAGTTTTAAAAAATTCCCCAGAATACTAAAAAGAATATGCCATATCATAATCTACGTTGAGGATAAAAGTCCTAATAGAATAGTTAATGAGATAGTTAATAGTATAAGAATAAGAGGCATAATATGAACATTCACTTCATAAAATCTCCAGAAAAGAGAAAAATTGTTGAAGATCTAAATGAGAGATTCGGAATTGATGAATTGCCTTATCTGCTTATAGAATCGGGAAAAGAAAGAATAAGAGGCTTTTCCGGCTCTCTAAATAAAGACGAAATTCTGGAACTCTCTCGTCTGCTAAATGTAGAAAGCATCGGACTGTACATAATAAGAAGAGAGCACAATCTTCGTCTTAGTTTCGACGCAACTCAAGTTCTTGCTAAAAAAATAACTAAAAGCATTGTAAATATAGAAGATGAAAACTATAATCATTGGATAAGAGGACATGATTTAGATATAAAAGCAGAGCAAGGAATAGTAGTAATAAAGCATAAGGGAGATAACATTGGATGCGGAATATCAACAGGAGAGAAAATAATAAACCACGTTCCAAAAGAGAGAAGAATAAAGACTAAATTACCTCAAATTGAAAATTGATAGAAAAAATTATATATTATGTCCTATAGACTTTGCAAATTCTCTTAAATAAGTTCCAACTAATATTGCATCTGCTTTATTACTTACATCATCTACATTTCTAACATTGCTAGCCTGACACATCCAACCTTCTCTCATCTTTCTAGCAACTTCAAAACTTTCACTTTCATCTCTTTTCACTTCCTTTCCATCAATTAAGCTTTTTACCAAGTCTCGTGAATTCCAAACAACTTTAAATCCTTCAGGAATGCTTCTTAATTGCAATAAATCGTATGGTTCAATTAAACATTTTTTCTGATAATCTTCAGGGAGTTTAACAGGCACTCTACCAACAATCAAAACATAATTAGCGCCTGAATCAAAAGCCTTCATTACTTCATCATCATAAAAATGTAGCCCTTTAGCTAATATAGGTTTTTTTGTTAATCCTCTTGCTTTAGCAATTAAATTAAAGCTGCCTCCCCATCTATCATTTGTATGTATCGAAATAGTATCTCCAACAATATTAGCAATTTGAAATAATTCATCCCAGCTTTCTTTAGCTCTGTGTCCTAAAGGGGATATAGGTTTAACTTCAGCTATTACTTCTATGTTTCTTCTATTTATCTCCATGTAAAATCTTGATAAATAGTATATATAAATATTTCTAAGCTCTTAAATATATAAGACAAATCACGTTCCAAAAGAGAGAAGAATAAGAAAATAGTTTTCTCAATTCACAAGCCTGCCAACCAATCCCTTAGTTTCTCTTGGACTTAACTGCTTAGCAATGTATGCTTTAGTCATCTTTATGAAATCAGCCAAATATAGGGGAATTAAAGCTCTTTTAGCTCTCGCCACATGTATATAATAATCTACCATTTTAATATTAACTATAGCAACTAAATAAACTTTTTTATTCTTGAACAACAGCTTTTTTAAAGCTAAAAAAGCTTACTGAATCATGGAGAAAGAAGAAAAGGAAAGTCTGAAGAAAGCGGGAGAAATAGCTAAAAAAGCTGTGGATTACGCAAAGACTATAGTAAAGAAAGGCTCTTCTCTTTTAGAAATAGCAGAGAAAATAGAATCAAAAATAATTGAGCTGGGAGGAAAGCCTGCTTTTCCTGTAAATCTCTCAATAAACGAAGTTGCAGCACATGCAACTCCAGAATTTAACGAATCTTCTGTAGCTCATGGCCTTCTAAAAGTAGATATTGGAGTTCATATAAATGGATTTGTAGCAGATACCGCCTTTTCAGTTGATTTGGAAAATTCAGAGGAAAACAAAAAGTTGATTGAAGCAGCAGAATCAGCTCTAAAGAAAGCTCTCGAAATAGTAAATAAGAAAACAAAGATAAGGGAGATAGGTGCAACAATAGAAAAAGAAATAAAGAATAGGGGCTTTCATCCTATACGAAATCTATCGGGACATTCAATAGAGCGATTTAACCTCCATGCAGGTATGACTGTCCCAAACTATGACAACGCACAAGAATTCCCTATAGGGTTGGGTGTCTTCGCCATAGAGCCATTCGCTACAACTGGACAGGGAGCAGTCAGAGATGGAAGACAGTCAGGAATATATGGAATAAACAACTTTGGAAACATAAGAGACGCTTTTGCAAGGCGAGTTCTTGAATATATAAAAGAAGAATACGGCAAACTGCCTTTCTGCTCTCGCTGGCTTGTAAAGAGATTTGGTTCGCGAGCAGTCCTTGCATTAAAGAGAATAGAAGAAGCTGGCCTTGCACATCAATATCAGCAGTTGATAGAAAGAGGAGCTGGAAAAGTCGCACAAGCAGAGAATACAATAATAATAAGTGAGAAAGACACAGCAATAATTGTCAAATAAATAATCAAAAGCCTTATAATACCTATCAGCTTTAAGATAATTGTGAAGAAGAAATTCAGAATATTAGCGGCTTCGGACATCCATGGCGAATCCAAGCAGTTCAAAAAACTTGCAGAGAAAGCAGAAGCAGAGAAAGTGGATTTGGTTATTCTATGCGGAGATATAACTGGTTTCTCAGAAACTAAGAATATAATAAAGCCTTTCAAAGAAAAGAATCAGCACGTCCTTATTATTCCAGGAAACTGGGATTCATTTGCAACAGCAGACTTCTTAGCAGAGATTTACAATGTAAGAAACTTGCATGGGTACGCAGTAACTTATGAGAATATCGGCTTCTTTGGAGCAGGAGGAGCAAGTTCATCCCCTGGACCTGGTTCAACTTCAGAGAAAGAATTATTTAGTACTCTAAAGAAAGCGCATTCAGGCCTTAAAGGAATAGAAAAGAAGATTATGATTACTCATATGCATCCTTCTGACAGCATATCGGAATTCTCAGGCGTTAAAGGAAGCAAAGCAATAAGTAAAGCTATAAG
>CAZDJT010000039.1:0-4635 GCA_964505875.1 Candidatus Woesearchaeota archaeon
ATCTAGAAGCATGGGTGTTGCTCCGCAGAGAGTAGAGTTTGCAGGCATAGATAATAATAAAGACTGGATTTTTGAAGCTTCTTGAAATATTAAAGGGATAGTTCTTTTTCTTCTAATTCAGGTAACGTGGATCTCTTTGTCAAGCTCCAGTCAAGTTTCATTATATTTTTTACAAAAGAATTTTGCATATTTATCTTAAAATATTCTGACTTTCCTATCTTTCTCGTTTTTACTACTATTACCTTATTTTCCCATTCAGAGAAGAAAGATATAAGAGAGTTATAGCTAACATTACTTCCTCTTGCTATTTCTGTAAGAGGAAAGTCAAAAAAATGATTATCTATAAAGAAGTCAAGAACTCTTAGTTGAGGAGTGTCTCCGAAGTATTCCAAAAATATTGATTTGTTTTCTTTTGTTTTCATAATAGTAATCATAATAATAAGTATTTAAATGTTACTATAATAATAAAGATGTTTCAAAAATAGCAATATTTAAATATATGATTTATTTGTGTTAAAGATGTCTTATGATGCAGAACTTGAAAAAGCGCAAATAATGTTTAAATTAGCAAGAAAAAATAATTGGGGACATAAGTATGATAGATTAGAGCATTTCAAAAGATTTCAAAATCTAGATAAGTGCGTCAAAGATTTGTACAAACTTAAGTGGATTTTCGTCTACAAAAAAGCAATGTTTACTGGTATTTCTTTGAATACTTTTTATAAAAAAGAAGTAGTTAATTTTATAGAGCAAAAGTTGCCTTATCTAAAAGGAATAATTAAATAGCTCTCATTGTATTAGGTATATAAGAGAGAAAAAGATGAAATATGAAAAGGCGGAAGACTTACAGCAGAGAATGGAGGAAATTGCTACTTTGTTGAAGATGGAGCATATAGATTTGCAGAGAGTAAAATGCTTTAGGAGCAAAGGTAGCAGCACAAAGAGAACAATAGCTAGATGTCACACTGTGGGAAAATTGATGCAGAAGGCGATGAATATGCCTGCACACTATGCTATAGAATTCTTGGAGAAATTTGATAAAATGAGCAAAACGGAACAGGATAAGGTAATTATTCATGAGCTTCTTCATATTCCTAAGACTTTTGGCGGAGGATTTAGACAGCATGATTTTGTCTGTGAAGAGAATATCGAGATATTGCATGAGAAGTTTGTAAGCTTTAAGACTGGAGAAAAAAAGCCTTTTTGGAGAGTTTAAATTCTCCTTTTAGTTTTCTCCTACAATTTACACTTTTTTATTGCAAATTTAACTTGATTACTGTGTAGGAGAAATGCTTATAAACCTTTTTTCCCTTTGGATTTTGAGGTTTTTGTAAAAAGTGGTGCATGAAAAATTTACTAGAAAGGATGGCAAATCTTATGGACCATATGCTTACAAGAATCAGCGTGTAGGAGAGAAAGTTGTGACAACTTACGTCGGTAAAACTCATTCTGGAAAGAAAAATATCTCACTTTTTATTATTGTGGGAGTTATTTTGATTGCTTTAATTGCTTTTGTTTTCTTTAATGTTTTTTCTCCTACTGGAAGAGTTACTGCTGAGATAGAGCCAGTATATAAGTTTGGAGAATCTTTGACTGGAAAGGTTAAGTTTAATCTGCGTGCTGGAGAACTTATTCCTCAGACTTCAAGAGCCATATTAATTAATGGTAATCAGACTAAAGAGCTGTTTTTGTCCGATGTTTCTGTAAAAGCTGATTTAGTTTCTGGAGATTTCTTTGCCGAGAATTCTGCAATCTCAGGATATGGAGATGGGTTTGGTGTTATAGGAAAGAAAGTAACTTACCCTGAAATTACTTTTGATTTGCTTGTTTCTTCTGCTGAAGGAGAAGTAGAAGAGACGCCTGTTTCTAGTGTTTCTGATTCTTCTTCAGAATCTGTTGATGTTCCTTCTGCACAAGAAACTTCTAACGATAATTCTCCTGCACCAGAAACGCCTTCTCCTTCTCAAAATGCCAATGCTGAGCCTTCTGATAGCTCCTCTGATTCCTCTAGTTCAGATTCTTCATCATCTTCTAACTCTGTTTCTACTGGTTCAGATTCTTCATCTTCATCTGACAGTGGAAGCGCTAGTGGAAGTTCAGGAGGAGATTCTGGAGGAGATAGTGGCGGTGGAGGAGTGACAGGAAATGTTGTTCTGGGCAGTGCACAGACAGTTTCTGGCACGGTAACTAAAGGGGGAGAATTTAGTTATGGTCTTGAGCCAGGACAGACAGCAGAGATAATCAAAGGAAGTGTTAAAGTCGATGGAAAAGAGATTGACGATGGAGATATTGATTTGAAGATAGTTGATGGATATGCTAAAGTGAAGACTGATTACCGCATTGTTGAGCAAGGATTTGGACAGGAATTTCTCGGAGATTATGAATTGACTTTAAAGCTTGACCTTTCTACTTTTGATGCTCTCGCCATTGATGAGAACCTTTCTATTTATCTTCTGTATGATAGTGATTTGATTGCTGTTTCCGAGAGAAGATTAAAGATTGAAGGGGAAAATGAGACTTTGTTGAATAATGAAACTCTTAATATTAGTGAATTTGCTTTGTTGCAGAATATATCTGATATTACAATTGTTAAGAACAGTTCTTATACAATTACTCTATCTGATTATTTCAGCGGAGCAGATAGTTATAACTTTACTGGAGAAGGAGTAAGTGCGGAGTTTGAGACTAATAAGGCATCTTTAATTCCTATAGGGGAGTATGAAGGCAACATGACTGGGAGATTTACAGCTTATTCCGGAAATGAAAGCATTGAAGGCAACGAATTTAATGTTTTTGTTTCTTCTGAATTTGCGACCATTAAAACTACTAGAGAAAGAATAAGAGTTGGGCAGCCAGTCAAGTGGACGGTAAATATTTCTCTTACAAGCCCTAATAATCTGACTCTTTCTCTGCCTGGAAGCGCCGATAATATTACTATAAACAAAGTTGAAGATGGAGAAATTCAGGAAGCTTCTGGCTCTACCTTTGCTGGACTGACAGGAAATGTTGTCATTGAAATTCAACTTCAGAGAGAATCTCCTCTTGTGCGCTGGCTTAAAGGATTGTTTAAGAGAATAACTGGAAATGTTATAAGCGAAGAGATATCTTTAGATGAAGTAAATTCTGAACAGACGCCTGATAATGTTACAGTATCTTTAAGTGATTCTGCTAGTGAATATCTTGTTGAATATTACACTGAAGCTCCTCAGGCGAAAGAGGAAGAGACTTCTGAAGGGAAAATAGTTACGATTTCTGCTCCTGACGAGCTTAATTATACTGATGTCATAGCCTCTGCTAATTTGCCTAATGTTGTTTCTGTTGCCGAGAAAAGTAAGATAAAGATATACTGGCATAACAAAGAAGCAGAAAATGTTTCTGTGAAAGAAGTTGAAGATGTTTCTGAAGAGAAGACGGTGAGCGAGAGTATTGTCCCTATTGAAGATTCTTCGCTTGTTACTGGACAGGTTATAGCTGGAAGTGAGGAGCAGATTAATGAGGATTATGTTAAACAAGAGATGCCTTTCGATGCTTATGATTTGGATGGGGATGGGAAAGTAGATTATATTGAATGGGTTGTTCCTCACTTGAGCAATCAGACTTTTGATATAATTTATATAAATAGAGCAGAGCATCTTGATGAGAATAGAGTATTTATTGATAGTATATATGATTTGGTAAGAGAACAGGATGGAAACTGGACGGAACCAATTCCTGCAGGGCATTTTGTCAGAGTGACTTTCGAGAGGAACTTGACTTCAAAGAGAGATATAACCATTTATGCTAAGAGTTCGGGGATAGCGAATGTAAAAGTTTATGAGGAAGGCAGCGAGCAAGAAATAGCAGACTTTGGAACTGTTAGTGCAGACAGCAAGTATCAGGTTATTTTGTCTGCTCTTCAAGGAGAGCAGGATACTTTTGACCTTAAAGTTGGAGGAGCGCCTGTTCAATTTGATTATATTGTTGATCCTACACAGGTTCGTGTTTCTTTTGTTTCACCAACCCCGGCTAATGCAAGCTCTTCTTCTGCGACAAGTATTTATGTAAATATTTCCAGCAGCAGCGACGATGTTAATAATAATCATTATTCTTTTGCTGATTTTGACAGGAATCTTCTGCTTTGGTTCAGGTTTGATGATATAAACGGTGGAGGACATCCGACTGATTTGAGCAGTTATAGTAAAAATGGCACTGCAGTGAATGGTGCTGCACAATCTGCAACAGGTGCATTCGGCAAGTCATTTACGTTTGATGGAGAAGGAGATTATGTGTCTGTGCCGATACAAATAGATAGTATGGCCAATTTGACGATTAGTACCTGGGCATATGTCCGAGGTATTCAAGCTACAAGTCTCGGTATTAATGAACTCTGGGGGAACGACGATGGAGGGTATGATCGGGGATTGAGTATCTATGGCGATGGCGGGCAAGGCGATTGGCATATTTTAGCAGGGAATACCCTTCTTTCTTCAGGTCTTCCTGCTGTTACGGATACGTGGGTACATACTGCCGTTGTGTTTTCATCTACAAATGTCTCATTTTATGTCAATGGTACGCATATCTGGAGTCGAAATAGTCCTGCTACGGGCTATTCTGGCGGATCTACTTTACAATTGGCACGAAGTTTATATGGCAGTA
>CAZDJT010000040.1:0-4632 GCA_964505875.1 Candidatus Woesearchaeota archaeon
TTTGTCTGATGAAATAAGCTATTTAAGCTTTATGCATTATTAATTTCACCATCAAGTTAGTATAACAATGATTAAATAATCACTTCAAAATAAATGATCATGGATTATCGAGTAAAGATTTCAATAATGCCTAAGCCTGCCTTGGTTGATGCACCATCTGTTCAGATACGTAAACTTTTACAAAGAGAATTTCATATAGAAACAGCTAATTTAAGCCTTGGAAAGTATATAGAATACACAACAACCGCCTCAACAAAAGATGAAGCAACAATACAGGCAGAAGGGCTGGGGAAAAAACTTGCCAACTTTAATATGGAGACTCCTAGAGTAATTTCAGTAGAGCCAATTGAAGAAAGAGTTGCAACATAAATAAATTTATATAACATACTTATCTAAAAACACTATGGCAAAAGTTGTTGCACGTATTAAAGTAAAAGGAAAGCATTACGAGATTCAAGTGGATTTAGATGAAGCTCTAAAAGTGAAAGCTGGAAAAGGAGACATTCTTTCTGCTCTTGATTCTCCAAGCATTTATTCAAATTTGTCAAAAGGGCATGTAGCTTCCCAAGCTGATTTGACAGCTTCATTCGGAACAGCAGATGTTTACGAAATAGCTAGAAAAATAATTGTTTCTGGAGAAGTTCAGAAGACTCAAGACTTCAGAGATGCAGAGAGAGATGCAAAAGTCAAGCAAGTCATTTCACTGATTATCAGAAACGCAGTTGACCAGAACGGGCGCCCTTACACAGAAGAAAGAATAAAGAGAGCCATGGAAGAAGCTCATGCTCATGTTGATAATCGCTCTCCAGAGCAGCAGCTTTCAGATATTGTAGAAAAACTGCAGAAAGTTTTGCCAATAAGAATTGAAACAAAAAGAATCCAGCTGGTCATTCCAGCAAGATTTACGGGCCAGGTCTACGGAATGCTTAAAGATAATAAGGAAAGCGAGGAATGGCTATCTAATGGCGATTTAAAGGCGATAGTAAATGTTCCAGCGGGTTTGCAGCTTGATTTCTATGACAAGCTCAATTCAGTTACTCATGGAGCCGTTCAAAGTCTTGAGCTTCAGAAGAAAGCTTGATGTATCCTACTAATAACATTTTTAAACAGGATTAATATAAAATAATATGCAAAAACAACTTCATCCAGGAGCTAAATGGCTTTTCAGGCTTAATTCTTATTTCAGTCTTTTAATTCTATTAATCGTTGCTTGGATATTTATATTTAATAGAATTGGTGGAACTTATTTTTCAATTTCAACTGCTTTAAGTATAATCTTATTAGTAATAATCTTCGGCGAGATTTATGCACGTTTATCCTATCATTTTTGGATGTATGAATTTACTACAGATAACTTAAAAATTGAGAGAGGAATAATCTGGAAAAGATATTCGAATATTCCTTACGCAAGAGTTCAGAATGTAGATGTTCAGAGAGGAGTAATAGCAAGATTGCTCGGCTTCTCTTCAGTAAATATTCAAACAGCAGGATACTCTGCCCCTATGAATAATTCCTCAAATTTGAATGCTGAAGGATATATTCCAGCAATCGATTTTAATGAAGCAGAGAAGATTAGAGAGTTTGTCCTGAAAAAGATTAGCAAAAGAGGAAAATCAGGCCTTTAATTTCTAAACAGCAAGATTTTTAAACCTCTGAAAACATGGTTTTTAAACAGCAGAAGGACACTGATTGTTCGGTTGTTTTTATTATAATGAGTTATACACAAGAGGCATACGAAGCCGAAACAAATGAAATGGAAGGTATTTCTGAAGATAGTTCTAAGAAAAGAAGAGTAGTTATTCCAGGAGAAGTAATTGTTTCTGGAGAAGATTTCTTGCCAGGTGAAGGAACAAGAAGAGAGGGCAAAGATGTTGTTGCAAACAGATTTGGCCTTGCTGAAGAAGCAGGAAGAATGATAAAAGTTATATCAATAACCGGAGCTTATATTCCAAGAAGAAACAATTCAGTCATAGGCAGAGTTACAAATATTACTTCTAACGGCTGGCTGGTTGATATTGACTATGCGGCTTCTGGCTTCCTTCCAATAGATGAATCTCCTCGTTTCATAAACAAGAGTGAGATGGACCAGTTTCTCGCAATAGGAGAAGTTGTTGCAGCAAAAATATGGTCAATAAATTCAAGAGGAATTGATTTAAGTCTGAAGGGAAAAGGGCTTGGAAGATTAGACGGCGGTTTCATATTTCGTGTAAGCCCTAACAGAATACCTAGAGTTATAGGAAGAGAAGGAAGCATGATAAATCTAATAAAAGAAAAAACTGCTTGCGAAATAACAGCAGGGCAAAACGGATGGGTTTGGATAAGAGGAAAAGATACAGATTCAGAAATAAGAGCAAGAAAAGCAATTGAATTCGTCACAGAAAAAGTTCATCTTGCAGGTTTAACAGAAAAAATGGAGGAATGGTTCGGGAAGAATTAAAATGGAAAGAAGTAAATTATTAGTTTCAATTGGTTATAATGCAAAGAATGGAAGAGTTGTTAGTGATGTTACATTAGATGTTTTGACTACTATGGCTAAGCTTAATTATCAATCACCGAGACCTCATGGATTTAATCAGCTATTACAAGCTAATATGGTCGGAGCTTTAACTGCAGAGAACGATTTCCCTAGTATCGAAAGATTAGAAACAGATCTGAAAGGAATTAAAGGTATCGCTCTAAAGTTTATAGAAGTGGCACCTCTTCCCATATTCAGAAAGGAGTTTGTTTAAAATGGCGAAAAAATTTAAAAGAATGGATGGAAGAAAAGTGAATGAATTGCGTAAGATAGAAGCAAAAGTGGGAGTCATTCCAAACGCAGATGGTTCTGCAATGTTTTCAATGGGAAAGACAATTGCAATTGCTGCAGTTTATGGCCCTCGGCAGCTTCATCCTCAGCACATGCAGAATCCAGCAACAGGAATTTTAAGAGTTACTTATGATTTGCTAAGCTTTTCAGTATCAGACAGAAAAAAGCCCGGGCCTTCACGACGTTCTCAAGAGCTTTCTAAAGTGAGTGAGTGGGCTCTTTCTCCAGCAATTGATTTGAAAGAGTTTCCAAATACAGTTGTTGATGTTCAGATTTATATTCTTCAGGCAGATGCAGGAACTAGAACTGCAGGAATAAATGCTGCTTCACTTGCTCTTGCTCATGCAGGAATACCTATGAAAAACCTTGTCTGTTCAGTTGCAGTAGGAAAACTTGATAAAAATCTTGTTGTTGATTTAGACAAAGCAGAAGAAGATTTCCATGAAGGCGAAGGCCCTACAGATTTCCCAATTGCAAAATTGGCAAATTCAGATGTTTACACTTTAATGCAGCTTGACGGTAAAATACAGCCTAATTTAGTTCCAGAAGTTTTGAATATGGCTGATAAAGCATGTGATGAAATTTATGAGATTCAGAAAAAAGCCTTGAAAGCGGTGGTGGAGCAATGAGTTCAATGGAAGTTTCTAATCTATCGATAGATGCATTAATCAAGATGTTCTCAGAAGGAAAGAGATTTGACGGTCGTTCACTTACTGACTGCAGAGCTTTCTCAATTGAATATGATGTCTCAGTAAATGCTGAAGGCAGTGCAAGAGTAAGAATGGGAAAAACAGATGTAGTGGTTGGAGTGAAGCTTAGTCTTGGCACACCTTATCCAGATTCTCCAGACAAAGGCAACTTAATGGTTTCTGGAGATTTACTTCCACTTGCTTCTCCAAGATTTGAACAAGGCCCTCCAGAGTTCAACGCTATAGAACTTTCTCGTTTGATTGACAGAGCAATAAGAGAATCAGGTATGATACAATTAGATAAATTAGTTGTAAAAGCTGGAGAGAAAGTCTGGACTGTTATAATTGATATTTATCCTTTAAATGACGATGGAAACTTAATTGACGCTGCAAGCATAGCTACTGTCGCTGCTCTAAAGTCAACTATCTTGCCTGGTATTGATGAAAGCGGTAAAGTTGATTACAAACACAGAACAAAGACAAAACTTCCTCTTGCAAAAGACACTGCACCAATCTCATTCAGCTTCTTCAAACTAGGAGACTTTTTAGTAATGGATCCAACAAGAGAAGAGGAAGAAGCTTGCGAGTCTAGAATAACTTGGGGAATCTCAAAGTATGGGAAAGATTATATGATTAACTCTTGTCAGAAAGCAGGTAAGATGCCTATGAAAAAAGATGAAATAGAAAAGATGATGCCAATTATAGAGAAAAAGTTTGATGAAATAAACGAAAAGCTTAAGAAGTTCTTATAAGAGATATATAACATGCAGGAACAATTTACAAAATATGAAATAGCAAGGATTCTTGGAGCAAGAGCTTTGCAGATAGCAATGGATGCACCTCTTTTGCTGAAAATATCAGATGATGATCTTAAAGCAATGAAATACGATGCTATAAAGATAGCTCAGAGAGAGATTGATGAATCTGTTCTTCCTATTTCAATAAATCGTCCAGTTCCTAAGAAGAGAAAAGATAAGCTAAAAGAGATAAAAGAAGAAACAGTTTCAGATGAAGAGATAGTAGCGAAAGAACATCAAGTTGAGAAGGAAATAGTTGAAGATCCTGACGAGTACAGTCTTGTTGGAGAGGCAGAAGAGACAACAGAATTAGAGACTCCTGGAACTGAAGAAGCTTAAT
>CAZDJT010000041.1:0-4621 GCA_964505875.1 Candidatus Woesearchaeota archaeon
AATAAAGGAAAGAGCACCAGAATACGAAGTAAGAGGAGTATTTCGTATTGTAGACCAAACTCCAGCAGGACCTAAAGCAAACTATCTTGAAAGAAAAATAGAAGAAGTTCCTCTTGAATTGCTCTTTGGAGGCGTCATTTTTCTTTGTAGAAAAAATAGCGACCCAACGAATGGAGAATATAGAATTGAAGTAAGCACAAGGGATGTTTCAGTAAGAGTTCATGAAAGAACACCGAGCGGTGAAGCAAAAAAGATAGAAGAAATAATAAGAAACTTAGGTTATCCTTGTGAATTATATCTCTAATTATACTTGCCTTTCTGTTTTACCTTCAGTCGAGACTCTTCCGCCTTGCCATTGTCCTCTATAAGAAGAAACATTCTCCCCAGTCCTAAAAAAGAGAATGTGGGCAATTCTTGCTCCTAACTCTATCCTAACGTTATTGTTACCAGCATTATATAAACCAAAAGTCAGTTCTCCAGAATAACCTGGGCTTGCAGTAGCAGTAATTAGCATTAACCCAGTTCTTTGTAGAGTTGATCTCGGTCTGAATATGCTAGCTATATCAAAAGGTAAGTTTATCTTCTCCATCGTCTTAACAAGATAGTATTCTCCAGGATTAATTACAATATCCTTATGCACACCATATCTTGCTATGGATTCAGTTTCAGAAGTGTGTCTCTCTGTAACACCTAAAAAAGACTCTCCCTCTTTTAATTTATAAATTTCTCCTGCTCTTAAGTCAAAACCAGCTCCTTCAGGATTATTAAGTTCTCTTTCATCAAGATTTTCAACAAGGTTTTTCTCTTTCACCAAACACAATAACTCTACTGTCCCAATTATCATGTTAAGAAACAATAAAATATGTATTTAAATATTCTTGTTGTGAAAAGCAAACTAAAATAAACTTAATTTATCGCTTCATCCAAAGCTTTACAAGAGAGGATACTAAGAGTAACGAAGTTACTCTTTCATCTCAATCTTAATCTGTACAGAACGCGGAATCTGAAGTTTCATTATAGGATGCAGAATTCTATCTTCAGCAGGAATATCAATAATTCTTCTGTGAACTCTCATTTCATATTTGTCCCAAGTCGCAGTCCCATTTCCGCAAGGGCTTTTTCTTGTAGTTACTTTAAGCTTTCTAGTTGGAATAGGAATAGGGCCCCTCATCATAACACCTGCTCGGCTAGTAATTTCCTTTATACTTTCAATTACAGGATTCAGCGCACCTATATCGATGCTCGTCAGTTTTATTCTTACCTTAGCCATTGTTTTCTGAGCAAAAATTGGTTTTTAAACCTTATTATAAAATATCCTGCTGGCAGTTTACCAATAATCAACAATGTTAAGAGATAATAAATAAAAACCGGTTATCTTGTGAATTGTAATATTCTAATATAATTGGCAGAGAATATTAATTAGTTTGATTATTTTAAAAGAAAATGAGTGGGCCCGCCGCGCCGCGTGCGACGAGCCCTTTCATCCCAGCCATCTGGGATGAATATGATTAAAAAAGCAACAAAAAGATATTTAAAAAGGCTTTTCTTCTTGTAAAAATGGCTCAAGAGGTGTTATTATATCTTAGTTTAATTATCGGAATTTCAGCTTTAATGACCGTCGTGGTAAGATTCATAAAACAGCCCCCGATAATAGCTTATCTTATAGCGGGAATTATAGTAGGTCCCCTCTTCCTAAATCTTATAGGAACTACAACAGAATATTCTGAGATAATACAAGTCTTCGCCCATATAGGTGTTGCCTTCCTTCTTTTCATTGTCGGCTTGAGTCTTGACTTCAGAGTTCTAAAGGAAATGGGAGCGGTAGCAACTTCTGTCGGCTTAATGGAAATAATTGTAACGGGAGCAGCTGGTTTTCTTATAGCTATAGGTCTGGGTTTCAACAGCACTAGCGCATTATATCTTGGAGCCGCTCTCGCCTTCTCTTCAACAGTTCTTGTTGTAAAAATATTATCAGATAAAAAAGAGATAGATACTCTGCACGGAAGAATCGCTCTAGGAATTCTAATTATTGAAGATTTCGTAGCAGCAATAGTCTTAATGGCAATCCCTCTTTTGGAAAAAGGAAGTAATCTTGCAGAGATAGGCAAAAGTTTAGGCATGGTCGTTATGCTTATAATCTTCATATTCGCCGGCTCTGCTCTAATGCACAAAAGACTTCTTGACTATTTAGCCAGGCATCAGGAATCTCTTTTCCTTTTCGGAATAGCGTGGGCTCTCATTTTAGCAACCCTCTTCGACTTTCTCGGCTTCTCTCTAGAAATAGGAGCATTGATTGCGGGCATGTCTTTAGCATCAAGCAAATACACTCTTGATTTAGGAGGAAAGATAAAACCACTTAGAGATTTCTTCGTAGTCCTCTTCTTCGTATTTTTCGGGAGCCAGTTGGCAGGCACGATAACTCCTTATCTTATAAAGCAAGCGATACTATTCTCAGCTTTCATCATAATAGGGAAACCTCTAATAATAATGATTCTTCTGACTCTATTTGGATACACAAAGAAAACAAATTTTCTTGTTAGCTCAAGTCTTGCTCAAATAAGCGAGTTCTCCCTTATCTTAATTCTTCTAGGATTCAATCTAGGACATTTAAACCAAGAAACAATGAGTTTGGTTGTATTAATCGCCCTGATAACTATATGTGCAAGCAGTTACAGCATTTATTACGCCCATCCAATCTTCAATAAAATATCTCACTTGCTTAACATATTTGACAGAAAGAAGCAGGGAAATAAAGAGATAATAAAGAGTAAAGGGTATGAAGTAATTTTAATAGGATACCATAGAATAGGGTATAAACTGCTTCAAACAATAAAGAAAGTAACAAAATCTTTCTTCGTAATTGATTACAATCCGAAAGTAATCTTAGCATTAAGCAAAGAAAAGATAGATGGAGTTTATGGAGATGCAGGAGATAAAGAATTCTTGAATGAAATAGGTTTGGAACACGCACGCCTGATTATATCAACAATTCCAGATGAAGAGGCAAATATTGCTATAAGAGAGATGATAAAAAGAACAGGAAGCAAAGCAATATTTATAGCAACAGCAGAGCAGCCAAGAACTGCTCTAGATTTGTATGAAGCAGGTGTAGACTACGTCATTATACCACATCATCTTGGCGGTGACTATGCTTCACATATGATTGAAGAATATAAAACAAATATTGAAAAATATAAAGAAAAAGGCAGACAGCATTACAAAAAGCTTAAACTAGGCAAAGATAGCTCAGGTTTTGAATAATCTGAAACTTTAAATAACTCAATTTCTTATAAAAGCATATGATAGATATAAAGCTAATAAGGGAAAGCCCTGAGCTGGTAAAAGCCAATATAAAAAAGAAGTTTCAGGAAAATAAGATAGAATTAGTAGACAAAGTAAAAAGATTAGATGAAGAATGGAGAGAGCTGAAAGGCAAAGCAGATTTATTAAGAGGGGAAAGAAACACAATCTCAAAAGATATTAGTGAAGCCAAGAAAGTTGGTAAAGACACGAAAGCAATAATGAAGAAAGCTCAGGAAATTCCGGATAAAATAGCTGGGATTGAAAGTAAAACAAGTTCTCTTGAGAAAGAAATTGAAGAGATTATGAAACAAATTCCTAATATTATTCATAAATCCGTTCCTATAGGAAAAGACAGCAGCCAGAATGTTGTCCGTGAAGTCATTGGAAAGCCAAAGACACAAAATTTTCCTCTAAAAAATCATGTAGAATTAGGGGAAGAGCTTGGAATCTTGGACTTTGAAACTTCAGCAAAAACTTCAGGAAACGGCTTTTACTTCATGAGAGGCGATCTGGCTTTGTTGAATCAAGCACTGATAAACTATTCAAGAGATTTTATGGTGTCAAAAGGTTATGAATATCTTGAACCGCCATTGATGATAAGAGAAGAGATACTAAAAGGGGTTTACTCAACTGCAGACATCAAAGCACAAGCATATAAGATTGAAGGCGAAGACTTATTCCTAATAGCAACTTCAGAACACCCTTTAATTGGTATGTTTATAGGAAAAACAATGACTTACAAAGACCTCCCAATAAAAATAACGGGATACAGCATGTGTTTCAGAAAAGAAATAGGAAGTCATGGAATAAACGAAAAAGGAATATTCAGAACGCATCAGTTCAACAAGCAGGAAATGATAGTGATATGTAAGCCAGAAGATTCTTACAAGTTTTATACGGAGCTTCTAGAATTGTCAAAAGAATTATTCAAGAAGTTAAAACTGCCAATTAGAGAATTAGAATCTTGCTCTGCTGATTTAAGCGACATAAAAGCTAAAGGGGCAGATTTAGAAGCATGGAGTCCAATTCAGAAGAAATATTTTGAAGTTACATCTGTAACAAACATGGAAGAAGCTCAAGCGAGAAGATTAGGTATAAAATTCACAGATGAAAAAGGGGAAAAGAAGTATGTTCACACGCTAAATAACACAGCTATAGCAACTTCTCGCGCGTTAGTAGCAATAATGGAAAATAATCAGCAAAAAGACGGTTCAATAACTATTCCAGCTGTTCTAGTTCCTTATATGAATGGTAAAAAGATAATAGAAGCAGTAATGAAAGACAAAGTCGTCAAGTTAGATAAAAAAGGAAAGAAAAA
>CAZDJT010000042.1:0-4562 GCA_964505875.1 Candidatus Woesearchaeota archaeon
AGAAAGAACTTGGAAGCACATAGAAAGGAAGTCAGGCTGCACACGAGCCGTCCAGAATAATAAGCTCCAACTTATGGCCATAAGTGCAGCAGCAATAAGAGCTATTTTCCTATCAAACATCTCTTTCCCAAGAAGATAAACGCAAAAGACTAAGAAAGTCGAAGGCAGAAGAACAAGGAAAATTCTTATAAAACTCTCCCCTAAGCCGAAAAGAAAAGCTAGTGCAGCAATTGCTTGGAACAAAGGAGGTCTATGAATATTATACTCATAAGGAAAACCAAAAGCCCAGCTTTTAGCACTAGACATATAGTCTGCTTCGTCATACCATAAAGTCTGCTGATTTGCAATATTAAAATGATATAATCTTATCCCAAAAGCAAAAACAAGAATTAGAACGAGAGCAATATTGTAAGGATTCTTAATCCATGCTTCTATTCTCTTCCTCTTATTATTTATACTTGCTTCTGAACTATCAGCCATCAACTTGCTTAGTTACAATGCTTTTTATTCCTTTTTGTTGTCAATATCGATAAAATGGAAACTTTTATATACTAAGTAAGAATAGTCTTACTATGGTTAATATTGAAATGACAAAAATGAGTTCTAAAGGTCAAGTCGTGATACCTTTGGATATGAGAAAAGACTTGAAAGAAGGAGACAAGTTGGTTGTAATAAGAAATAAAGACCAGATTATATTAAAGAAGGCTGATAAGTTTGACAAGAATCTGGAAGAAGATTTAGAATTTGCCAGAAGAACAGAAGAAGCTTGGAAGGAGATAGAAGCGGGAAAAGGAACAACCATGGAACTTAAAGATTTCTTGAAAGAAATGAAGAAATGGTAAGAGTAACTTTTGCAGATAACTACAAAAGAACAGTTTCAAAGATAAAAGATAATGAGTTCAGAGACAGACTTGAGAAGATAATTATTAAAATTTCTATAAATCCTGAGATGGGAAAACCTATGAAATATGATAGAAAAGGTACAAGAGAAGTTTATGTCGGTTCCTTCAGATTATCTTATGCTTATATAAAAAATGAAGATAGATTAATAATCTTGGAATTGTATCATAAAGACAAGCAATAATAATATATTTCTACTTCGTAGAAACAGTGGTCTTCCATATCTGTTTCAAAGAAGCGTTTGTCTTTGCTAAATAATATCCTTTAATCCAACTGTATAAATAAACAAATCCTGAAAGAATGAATTTAGGCCATCTTGAAAGAGGAACGCGTAACAATTCCCTCGGAAGCCAGAAAATCTCGCGCTGAACGCTTCTAGGGCCTTTAGGAAGAAGATAAAATCCAGCTCTAACTCTGGCCTTCTGATTTATGAAATCTCTAATTGTCAGAGGAGCTTTAACATAAACTTTCGCATTCTTCTCATAATACATCTTATATCCATTTTCTTGTATTATCTTTCCCATCCAAGCATCTACTGCTCCTTTAGCAAAAGGAACTTCTTTCAATGCTTCTCTTCTAAAAGCAATTAAGTATCCAGATAAATGCCAAAGTGTCCCTTCTTTCGACTCTTTCTCTCTTAACTCTCCAGCTTTTCTATAACTCATAATAGTCCAATCATAAAAAAAATTGTCTTTAGGAATGACAGGTATAGGATTTCCAGAAACTGCACCTGCTCCAGTCTCCTCAAGAAGTTTTACAATCTTTTTTATCGCTCCTCTCTCCAGTTCAACATCACCATCTGTCTGAACAATTATCTCATTTTTCGCTTCTTTTATTATCAGATTGAGAGCAGAAGACTTGCCCTTTCTCTCGCTTTCTGTTATCAATCTAATTCTCTTATCCTCTTTCATTACTTTCTTTATCTCAGGAATAGTATTGTCCGTGCATCCTGAAGCTACAACAATAATCTCGTCTTTATTGCCAATTTGAGTTAAAGCAGATTTTATAGATTTAGCAATTACTCTTTCTTCATTATAAGTCGGTATTCCTACTGTTATATTCATATTATAATGTTGTGTACTCAGCAGAAGTAGAATACTGGTTAAAAATGTTTTGCAAATCAATAACTTTCTGCTTTTTCGTCAGCTTTGACAAATACTCTACAAGGCTTTTATCTCTATTTGATATGACAATTACCTCTTGTTTTAGAACAGAACCAAGATCGCTAAACAAGTGCTTAATCCCATTAACTTTCTCCTTCAAATTCTCCATGTTAATCAGGTCAAAAACCTCTTTTCTATAGCTCTTACTTATACTGTCAAGATTATTCTTATCAATTAGCTTGTCATAAATCTTAATCTTGTATCCTTTGCTTATCAGATTGTTTATTACAAAAAGAATAGGATTTCCTCTTATATCGTCTGTGTCTGCCTTGAAAGTTAGTCCCAATATCCCAATATTTTTCTTCTTTCTTCTTTCTATAAGATTTATTGCTCTCTTAATCTGCTGCATATTGCTTAAAGATATGCCATCCAGTATAGGAGTTTTTATACCAAATCGTTTTGCATTATTCTTCAAAGCAGCGACATCTTTAGGAAGACAGCTGCCTCCGTAGGCAAATCCAGGCTTCAGATAATAAGGTGAAATATTAAGCTGATTATCTTCACAGAAAAGACTCATTAGTTTTTTACCATCAACTCCAGCTTTTTCACATACTGCTCCTATCTCATTTGCAAAAACAACTTTCAATGCATGAAAAGAATTGCTAGCATATTTTATCATCTGCCCTATGTTAGTTTTTACAATAAACTTCTTCGTCTTTATGTTACCATAGCAAGCCATGGCCTTCTTGCAAACTTCTTTGCTCTCTCCTCCAATAACAATGAAAGGAGGTTCAAAGAAGTCTTTTATTGCACTACCTTCTCTTAAGAATTCTGGATTAACGGCAAGATGAAAGTCTTTTCCTTCTTTCTTCTCAGATGTCTTCTCAATTATCTTCTTCAATATATCGAGAGAGCCTGGAAACATCGTGCTTCTTATTACTATAATATATTCTTTCTTTTCTTTTATCTCTTTGCCCAGTTGCTTGCAAACACTCTTCAAAGCGCTCAAATCAATGTCACCATTTCTCTTTGGAGGTGTTCCAACACAAACAAATGCAATATCTGAGCTTTCAATAGCTTTCTTCACATTAGTTGTTGCCCAGAGTCTTCCTGCTTTGACTTGCTCTCCAATAAGTCTGTCAAGCCCTTTCTCTTTTACTGTCCCTTTCCCAGAATTGATTATATTAACTTTCTCTTCAACCAGCTCAACTCCAACAACTCTGTTGCCCAGACTTGCAAAAGCGCCAGCACTTACAGAACCTATATATCCAAGTCCAAAAACAGCTATTTTCATAAAATACTGGTCTTTCTGAGCTATTTAAGATTTATGCTGTTGTTAGTTTTTGTCAAGGACAGAGTTAATCTTAATAATAATCTTACTCCATCTATACTTATTAACAGACTTTTTAGCGTTTGCTCTAATTCTTTTTATTCTGCTCTTATCCTCAAAGCATAACTCAATCTTCTCTCTTAAATTATCTGAATCACCTCTTCTGAAAAGTAAACCGTTTTTTCCATCTTCTATTATTTCCTTGCCTCCTTCACTATCAGATGAGATAACTATCTTCTCTCTAGACATAGCTTCTATCAATGAGATAGGCATGGCTTCTCTTTTACTAGGAAGAATAAAAATCTCCGCCGAATCAATCTTTCTTATCTTATCTTTTATATCGTAAATTGGACCGGTAAATTTTGCTCTAATTCCTAAATTATCCGCTAATTCTTTCAGGCTCATAATATAATCTTTATCACCCGGTCCAGCAATTTCAAGTTCATATTTTCCTTCAAAACTAGAAAGGGCTTTAAGAAGAGTCTCAATATTTTTTATAGGGTCAACTCTTCCAAAAAACAAAATCTTTCCTTTTTTCTCTTCTCTTTTTTTAAAAGAGAAGAATTCATCAGGTATTCCATTAGGAACAATATCAATTTTCTTCTTTTCTAGTCCTAATTTAGAAAGATGAGGAATCTCCCAATCTGTAATAGCCAATACTTTATCAAAAGAGTTTAGTATTTTTCTTGCATATATTATATCATATAAAGAGACTATAAGATTAAGGCCAGAACTTCTCAGTTCTTTCTCAACAAAAGGAGCATGAGTCACTAGAATAGACTTTATCTTCATTTTCTTAGCTAATTTAATTACTCTTCCAAGATAAGGTTTTCTAAAACCATGAGCTATTATTATATCGGGTCTTAGCTTCATAGCTTCTTTCTCAAAGTCAAAGAACAAAGCGTAACCTAATCTACTTTTTACTCTAAATCTCTTTATTCTGACACCTTCAATAGTCTCTTCTTTAATCTGGTTTATTTGGCCATTCTCAATATCAGAAGAAAATACATGCACTTCATATTTTCCAACAAGTCTCTTCGCTTCTTCAAATACTCTGCTCCATACTCCAGAAACTCCAGAAGAAAAATTACATATCTCAAGTATTTTCTTCATCTCATCTCCTCCGCTATCTCAATCATCTTCTTGAATTTGCAATCTTTATTAGAAAGAATAAATCTTTCAAGCTTCATAACTCTAGAATCATCAAACTCATAAGAATGCGATAAGAA
>CAZDJT010000043.1:0-4458 GCA_964505875.1 Candidatus Woesearchaeota archaeon
AGCGATTATTTGGAATTTTCCTGCTGAAAATTCCCAAATTTGACTTCGCCAAACTTCAGATAATCGCATACGTTTTAGTTTCAATAATTTTTGCTGTCCTCGGATATAATTTTCTTAGATATGTCTAAAAATCTATTTATATCCTCTTCCATCTCAGAATTAATTGCATTAAAAACAAGAGCGTTGTCAATTTCTCCATATCTATGAGCAATATGATCGCGCATTCCTTTTAAATTACGCAATTTATATGACAACTCTTCACTTATTATTTTATTTTTGAATAAAATAACAAAAGCTTTTGCATCTTCTTCGTTATATAGAATCTCAGCGTATCGAATAATCAATATAGCTAAATCAACAATTGCTTCAGAGAGAATCTAGCACAATCTCTCGCATGCAAGTCTTTTCTCTTCATTTCTTTGATACTCTTCCAGATTATTTGGTCTAATCTCAAGTAAAGAAGTGAGAAAGCTTTCAATTTCACTTATCTTTTCTTCAGTTCTTTTTTTCAAAGAGGATTTTTCCTCTTTTGTCAATCTCATGTTGTATATTTAAAGGTAAAGTGTTATAGACCTTAATATCTATCTTTTCACCAAACTCTCCACTAAGTCTCCTTTCAAATGCAAATGCCTCATCTTTATTTATTTTATTGAAATATACAGCAATATCAATGTCAGAACCAAGTCTTAATCTATTCTCGGCAGCTGTCCCAAATAGCAGAATCTTTTTAATTCGAGAAGAAAGTGCATCGTGCATAATTGTTTCTTTTGCATTATCTATTATCTCTTTAAGATAAAGACCTTTCTTGAGCTTAAAATCATCAATAAAAGCAGACAATAACTGGACGGCCACAAGTTTTTTCCTTATATCTCTTGATAATCTTGTTCTTTCAGAAGGAAGCAAATTAACTCCTCTTAATTGTTTATCAATAATAACTAGCTCCCGCTCTCCAAAGATTCTTCGCATTTCAGGTTTTTTGAGCACTTCTATAAGTTCCATTTTATTAACTTTATCGTGATAATAATTATCACAATAATGATAACTATTTAAACCTTTCTTCTCTAAAAGTGATGTTAAAAATTAATTCTCAATTGTGTCAGAATTCCAAATCCTTTAGGCATATTTTTATTCTCCAGAATAAAGCTTTTCAACATATTCTTCTATTCCTCTGTTGCTCTTTCTTTCATACAATTCTCCATCTTTTACAACTGGCTTTCCTATCTTAGTCCAATTAATTAAATCAGGTCTTCCCAAAGAATCAAAACTAGAGAATAGATACTTATTCTTAGAGCTTTTAACTTCTCCTTCAATTCTTGTTCTAACTTCTTCAATTGCTCCTCCAGATTGCAGGCAACCGAGAATCATATCCAGAGTCTCTCCTCTCTTCTTATCATCAACCACAACAAAGTGATATCTCACTCCCTTCTCAAGGTCGGGAGATTTTTGCCAGTTCCATCTAATATGTCTTTCAGTTCTACTTATCTTACTTACCATAAAAATTCAGATAACTTTAGTTATATAAATCTTTCTAAATATTTAAAAAGATGAATTCAATAAACTATTTACAATGTATGATGATGAGGGATGCGATTGCACTAGAGTAAGAATAAAATTATCAGATAATTCTTCTCAATCTAAACAGACTTCTCCATTGCAGATGTTCTTTATTTATGCAGGCGTTGTTGCTCTTGCAACAGCAATTTATCTTGGAAGAAAGCAAAATACTTTATCTGCTAAACCAGCAGGTTTGGAAAGCATAGCCTTAACAAATAATTATCAAGAACCAATAAAAACCAATCGCTTTTACAATAAAAGATAATTTACAAGCTTACAAGCTGAACTTTTCCAGCATCCGCACTGCCGAAGTTATTTGCAGCAAGATACTGAATTCCTCTCTCATCGCATGCTCTTATTGTTGCTTGCATTGCAGTTCCATCAATTATTACTGCAAAAGCAGTTTGTTTTAAGTTTAATATTCCTCTGGTAACTTCTCTCGCAGGAACTTTTCTTATTACATCAAATCTCTCATCAACAAGTATTGCGTTTTTTGTATCTCTTATTTTATCATATGCTTTTCTTATTTCTTCTTTTGCGTTTCCATTAAAAACTAGCGTAGGAACTGCTTTCTCTTCTACTATCTCATCCATTTCTCTCCCGCCTTTTCTCAAATATTCTCCAACTGTAACTTTCTTTCTCAAAGCAATCAATATTTCCTTTCCTTGCAATTCTTCAACTTCTTTTCCATCAGGAGCAACTGCAACAAAAACAATCTTAGCATTATTAATTACGTTCTGAGCAATCAGCTTGCCTCCTCTATCTCCATCAACGAAAAGAGTCAGCTCTTTTGTCATTCCCAGCTTTGCAATCTCAGCAGGAAGTTTAGTTCCATTCATTCCTATAACATTATTGACTCTATTCTTAAGCAAATTAACAACGTCTGCTCTTCCTTCAACAACAATTACTTCATTTCCAGATAAATCTCCAGCAGGCAGTCTCTCTGCACCATATTCTTGTATTTTTTCTGTTCTTGCTTCTTCTTTTAGAGTCTTAGACATCTCTTCAAAACCCTCTCCACCATCTAATCCTGCAAGAAGTTTCTTTGCTCTCTCAATTATGAAATCTCTCTTGTTTCCTCTGACATCTTCTATCTTGCTTATCTCAATGCTAGCTTCAGTAGGTCCTATTCTGTCTATCGTTTCCAAAGCAGCAGCAATTATAGTAGTTTCAGATTTGTCCAATGCAGATGGAAGTTTAATCTTACCAACACTCTTACCATCAACGACTTCCAAATCAACTTCAATTCTGCCTATCTTTCCTTCTTTTTGAAGTTCTCTCATCTCAAGCTCAGTTCCTAAAAGTCCCTCAGTCTGGCCGAATATAGCTCCAATTACATCGGGCTTTTCAAGCGGTCCTTCTGATCTGAAGGACGCATATATCATATATTTTATCGATACTGGACTTATTTTTGCCATTTTTCATTTACTCCAATTAATCTGTTTACCAGATTAAAACTCCCTATTTAATGAGGGATTCAATTTTATAGAAAGAAGCTTGTTAAAAGATGCCCAACATGGGCGTGAACATGATGATTGATAATCTGCGCTTCTATTAACTTCTATCTACCTTTATGCTCAATCAGTTTCCTATTTAAATCTTTCTCAAAGCCTTTTTCTCTCTTTTTCAGCACAGAAAAGCTTATTAACCTTATTTAATATTAAATAAGAGAAGAGAGGCATAAGAGCAAAGAAAAAATGGGGCTAAAAACTTTTAACTTAAGCGAGGATAGTTACAAAACTTTCTCCGAGCATTGCAAGAAAGAAGGAATAAGTATGAGCAAAAAGATTGACAATTTTATCAAATCAGAGATGGAGAGGATGGGAAAACAGGTAAAAGTCTCAAAAGAAATCATAAAGAAGAAAAAAACAATACTGCAAGAGCACCACTCTTTTTCTAAATACTGCTGAACAAAGTTAGAATTGGGTGTGCAAAAAACAAGATTCTCAGCTTATTTAAAGTTTTCTGCTTTTTTTCATAAGCTTATTTACGACGGAGCAGGACAGAAATATTTATAAATCAAGCAGGTTAATCAAGGCAAAGATACGATGGCAAGAAAAGAGGTAGAAAACAAAGAGGAGGTCTTGGAAGAGAGCATCGATGAGAAGGAATTCGACGCGAATGAGCTCTTTGAAGACTTAGACTCAACTTCAGACTAATATTTTTAAAGCCTTCATTTAGGGTTGAAGGCATTAATTTTTTTGCTATATATGGCGGTGGGCGATAATAAATTGAACAAGAAAATTCATTGATACGTTATATTTATTAATCTCTCCTTCTTTCCATGATTTATGAATAATATTGAAGTTGAAGTAAGGAGTTTTATTTCTAAAGAGCAATATCTTTCACTCTTGTCTTTCTTCACTAAAAACGGGAAATTTCTCAAAGAAGATACTCAAGAGACTTATTATTTCTCTGCTCCAGTAGACATTAGAATACAGAAAAACAATTTCTTTTCAAAAATATGGCTGAAGAAAGGAGAAATGCATGATGAAGCTAGAGAAGAGATAGAAGTAAAATTTGCCAAAGAAGATTTCAGTAAGATAAAAGATATTTTCAGCGAACTCGGCCTTGAAGTATCTATAAAATGGCTGAGAAAAAGGCACGAATTTCTCTGGGAAGGCCTCTCTGTTTCCTTAGACGACAACATAAATGGAACTTATTTTATAGAGCTAGAACTCCTAACTTCAGAAGAGAAGAGAGACTCTGCTTTATCAATTCTCAAAGAGAAAATGAACTCTTTAGGAATAAAACAATCTTCAAAAGCAGAGTTAGAAGATTATTATCAGAACTACAAGAAGAATTGGCGCACCATCTTGAACGAGAAAGATTGATATCTAATTATTGATAACAGTGAGAAAATAAATAATTATTTGGAATAATATATTAAATTAGTTTGCATGA
>CAZDJT010000044.1:0-4385 GCA_964505875.1 Candidatus Woesearchaeota archaeon
TCAAAGAAACCAAGGAATTTGGTGTAAGTATAAGCGCTGATAATCAGACTGTATTGGCGAGTGTTTCTGGTGGAAGTTCTGGCAGAGATACAAATAAAACTGAAGCTTTAGAAGAATTGGGATTTAAATTTTACAAAGCTAAAAAAATTAAGACCTTGATGGTTGAAGGAGCAGTATTAAATATAGAGTGTAAATTATTTAAGGAAATATCGTTAGGAGATCATACAATGTTTGTTGGAGAAATAGTTGAAGTTACTTTTAATAAGGATAAAGAACCTTTAGCATATCATAAAGGTAAATATTGGAAAATGACTGAACAAATACAAAGGCCTTCTGATAATGAAAGAGAGAGAATAACGAATATTGTTCAAAAACATAAAAAGCATTAAACTTTGTTTTCGAGGAGCAATGCTTCTATTATGGATTTCTATTTTAATATTAGGCATGTGCTCAGTTAGAGTTTGTCGTATATAAACTTTCCCTAACTGAGACACTTATGTCCCACGCCCGGACCAGGATTTGAACCTGGGAATCCTTTTGGGAAACGAGATTAGCAATCTCGCGCAGTAACCGCTGTGCCATCCGGGCTAAAACTTCTTAGAATTGAGTAGTTTTAAAGGTTATTATATCTCATGTTTGTCCAAGCTCGAATATATTCATAAGCAAAGAACAACCAATCATCTACTATAATAATTTAATCATTTCTACAAGATAACTTTTTCTCTCTCACTCAAAACTAATTCATTTTAATAATAGCAAAAGCATTAATGATTAAATAGATGAGAGAGGTGAGAAAAAAGCCCCAGTGCTTATGCTTGAACGCAAACGAAAGCCACAAAATATTGGCGGCGCTCCAGATATAAAAAGAAGCATAAAAACCATCAATTATAAGCTTAGCATTTAATATTGCTCCAGCAATGCTCAAAACAGTAGCGCCCCATTCAATGGCGTGGTGCCTCAATTCTTTCTCAATCACATATTTTTTATGAAATCTGCTGTGCTTCTTTCTTTGCTCTTTCATCTCTTCCTCAAGTTTTTCGAGTTTAAATCTTTAATGTATGTAAAAGCAGAGACAATTCCAGTAACTGCCGTGAGGCCAGCAAGATAAGGAGCAAAAGAGAAGAAAGGATAATAAATGCTAAGAAGAATAGCTGGAAGAGCAAACCCTTGAAGGCAGGTAGTAAGTTTACCTATAAATCTTGCTGGAGGCATACTTCTGTTTGAGACAAAAGCCATAATTGCAAAAGGGAAAGTTATTATCTCTCTTGTAAGAAGTATGAATATCATAAGCATGTGTCCTCTTGTCAATACACCAATAACCATAAATTCAATTACTAAAACAAGAGCCGTTCCAATCATCAAAAACCTGTCAGCTATCATATCAAACTTAGCTCCGAATTCTGTCTTCATTCCGAATCTCCTAGCAATCTGTCCATCAAGAAAATCAGTAATCATTCCCAAAGCAAAAAGGACAGCGATAGCAATAAAATTAAATTGTGCAAAAACAAGATAAACAATTGCAAAGGTTATTAGAATTCTGCTTAGCGTCAGTATATTTGGAATATTCCATATTTTCTCCTCTTTTTTTCCTCTTTCTCTCACCATTTATATTTAAGAAGAGCAACCTTTAAAAGCTCTTTCCTCACTCTTTATATATAGCGGAGTAGAGCAGCCTGGAGTGCTCGCCAGGCCCATAACCTGGAGGTCGTGCGGTTCAAATCCCACCTCCGCTATTCTTATATCTATAATAATGTGGGATGTAATACTTCACACTCGTTAGAGTTGAAGTCACCGGGGAACTATGTTCAACGAGTCCCTATTCCTTCTATTTTTCTTGACAACAATAATACTTATTAAATCATTTTCTTCTCTCTGCATATGGCCTTTTTCAAAGAAAGATTATCTAATGGTGCAATATTTATGGGTGACATTAGAAAGGGATTTCCTGCGACAGCAGTAATAGGAATTCCTCGCGGTTCTGTCCATGACAGACAGAAGTTAAGTGGAGAAGCTCATTTTCTTGAACATATGGTTTTCAAATCAAAGGCAAATGAAAGTGTTGCTAAAGTCACAAAAAGATTAGAAGCAATTGGAGGCAATCTAAATGCTGGAACAGATTTTACTTCTACAATAGTTCACAATTCTGTGTCTTCTAGACATGCAGAATTAGGAATGGACTGTTTACTTGAGTTAACTAATTCAAACTCTTTTCTTCCTCATCATCTAAAAGTTGAAAGAAGAGTTATTCTTGAAGAGATAGATGGTGCAGAAGATAATATCTTGGAATATGTAGATGATCGCATACCTAGTATACTTTTCCTTGGTCCGTATGCACAAAAGATAAGAGGAGAAAAAGAGTCTGTCAGACGCTGTACAACAGAAAGCCTAAAAGAAGTATGGAGAAATAGTTACTCTCCCAGCAAGTTTATGATATGTATTACTGGACAAAGTGATAGAGAAGCAATCAGAAGAATCTTGGAGGAAAGATTATCTTCTCACACTCTGGCCTCAAAACCAGCTTTCCAGCAGAACATTCCTATAGCTAATAAATACAACACACACTTAGTGGAAAAGAGAGAAGGAATGGATCAAGCAAGAGTTGTCTTTGCTACACATGCTCCAACACAAGAGAGTCCTCTAATGGATGCTTTAGAAGTTCTCGATTGTTATCTTACAAATGGATTCTTCTCAGAGTTATTCCTTGAAATTAGAGAGAAGCGAGGATTAGCTTACAAGATAAGTGGAGAGTTAGAAAAACAAAAGTTTCATGGAAAATATTCTATTCATGTTCCGACAAGCTCTTCCAACACGAGCAGAGTCTTGAGTCTGATAAAAGATGGATTTAGAAAAGCTACTTCTATTGATTCAAGAAATATTAAGAAAATAAAAGAAAAGTTAATAGGAAGTTACGAAGCAGAAAGTCCAGATATGGATGATTTAGCTGTGACTTTGATAGATATGGAGATGAGTGGAAAGCCTGCAGAAGAGTTTTATAAAAGAAGAGATAGAATAAACGCAGTTACTGCAAGACAAGTTAGATATGTAGCAGAACAGGCATTAAATCATCATAGCACATTATTAATAATGCCTAGATAAAGATAGTTTTTTATATTACTCTTATAATCTATTAATATGTCAAAAAGAGTATTCATAGTTCATGGCTGGGACTTTAATCCAGAAATGAATTGGTATCCTTGGCTCGCTACAGAACTGAAGAAGCGAGGATTCTCAGTCTATGTTTTGGAAATGCCTAACACTTCAGAGCCAGAAATAAATGCTTGGGTGTCGCACTTAGAAAAAGCAGTAGGTAAATTAGATGAACAAACTTTCTTTATAGGTCATAGTATTGGCTGTCAAACTATTATGAGATTCTTGGAAAGTCAGAAAGAAAAATGTGCTGGTGCCCTATTTGTAGCTGGCTGGTTTGCTCTTGATAAACTTGAATCGGAAGAAGTTGCAGAAATAGCAAAACCTTGGTTAACAAAACCAATTAATTATGAAAGAGTAATTAATAATTTGGGAAAACTGGCAGTATTATTGTCTTCAAACGATCCATACAATAAATTAAAAGAGAACAAGAACATATTTGAAGAGAAGCTTAAAGCCAAAGTTAAGATTATAGAGAATAAAGGGCATTTTACACAAGACGATGGATGCAAAGAGCTTCCAGAAGCGCTTCAAGAATTTATTAAGATTGCGGAAGAATAACTTTTTATATCTCCTTCCTCTAAAACAAAGATGTTAATCTTAGGAATAGACGATGCTGGCCGAGGACCGCTAATAGGCCCTATGTTTCTTGCCGGCGTTCTTTTAAGAAAAGAACAGGAAAAAGAGCTAAAGATAGAAGGAGTAGCAGATTCTAAGACGCTGACGCATAAAGAGAGAATGAAACTAGAAGGATTGATTAAAGATGTTTCTATAAAATATAAAATAGTGTCTGCAAAGCCAGAAGAGATAGACCATTCAATCTCCTCAGGGGTAAATCTTAACACTTTGGAAGCAATAAAAACTGCAGAAATAATAAATCATCTTCTTCTGGGAATAAAAGAAGAGGTAACTATAATTGTTGACTGCCCTTCTGTTAACACTCAGGCATGGAAAGCAACTCTTTTGCAGTATCTGAAAAATCAGGATGTAGAATTAAGATGTGAGCATAAAGCAGATGCAAATCATCCTTCTGTATCAGCCGCTTCTATCTTAGCAAAATGTGCAAGAGAAGAAGCAGTTGCAGAATTGAAAGAAGAATATGGCGCTATCGGCTCTGGCTATCCTTCCGACCCAGAGACAAAATTATTTCTTAAGAAATATGGTAAAAAATACAAAGACGCTGGAATATTCAGAAAAAGCTGGGCAACTTGGAAATCTCTCTTTTCGGATAATAAACA
>CAZDJT010000045.1:0-4378 GCA_964505875.1 Candidatus Woesearchaeota archaeon
AAATCTACGAGGCAGAAGACCTTGGCTTTTCACAGCCTGAAATTGCAGAATTATATGAATTGCCAGAAGCACTTGTCCAGTATGCACAAACACGGAGAGCCAGCATTGAGCCAGTCATTCGCGCAGCTCTCCAAAAACTCCGCCCAAAAAAATAGATAACAGGTCAAAGAAAAGCTTCTTAAAGAGGATAACCGAAAGCTTTAAATACAAAATCCTTACAGAATCTTATAGCACTAACTATGAAAATACAACCTCTAGGCGAAAGATTACTAATCAAGCAGCTCAAACAGCATGAAGAAAAGACAAAATCCGGATTATATCTTCCCAAGGACAGCAAGGAAAAGAAAGAGGGAATAGTTGTAGAAATTGGCACAGACAGGGAAGGCAATTCATTGCCGGTAAAAGCGGGAGACCATATTATATATTCGGGATATAGCTCAGAGGAGATAGAAATAGAAGGGGAAAAGCATCTTATCATTGACTTTAAGGATGTTGTAGCGAGAGTGATAAAATGAATAAAACTGTTGCCAGAACAATAATTAGAGGATATAATATAGAAACCAAAGAATATGAGCCATTAGCTTATGCAAATGGGGGAGGTTCTTTAACAGCACATGTAAAACAAAGAGAAGGAGAGATGGAGAAAGAGTTAAAGATAAAAGGATTTAGAGAAGAGCATAGGTGGTATGGACTACTTTCAGAAGGGATTATCTATCATCATAGTGCAGGAACCACAGTAACTGTTGAAAGTAGATTATTTAAAACAATAATCAGAGTAACAGGAACAAATGAATCTATAAATGAAACAGAAAGCGAATTAATAGGGTTTCTTAGAGATAATTATTATAATTTAGGAGATAATTTATTATGACATCCAAACAGATAATTTTCAGCGAGGATGCAAGACAAGCCCTTCTAAGAGGAATTGACAAAGTTGCCAATACTGTGAAAGTTACTCTTGGCCCCAGAGGAAGAACAGTTATCTTAGATAAATCCGGCAGTCCATTAGTAAGCAACGACGGAGTGACGATTGCAAAAGAAATCGAGTTAAAAGATAAATTTGAAAACATTGGAGCAAAACTGATTAAAGAAGTTGCATCCCAAACTCAGGATAAGGCAGGAGACGGCACTACAACTGCAATCATGCTTGCCCAATTAATGATAACTGAAGGTCTGAAAAATATTGCAGCTGGCTCAAATCCAGTTGCAATGAAATCAGGAATTGAATCTGCTACTCAGCATGTCTTAGATTATATTAAATCTCAATCAACTCCCGTTAATGACAAAAAGAAAATAGCACAGGTAGCCGCAATCTCAGCAAACAACGACGAGAAGATAGGCAATTTAATTGCAGAAGCAATGGAAAAAGTGGGCAACAGAGGAGTCATAACTGTAGAAGAATCTAAGAGCATTGACACTTACTTGGAGTTGGTAGAAGGAATGCAGTTTGACAAAGGTTATCTCTCTCCTTACATGGTTACAAATCCTGAAAAAATGGAAGCAGATTACGAAGACCCTCTTATCCTTGTAACAGATAGGACAATTTCATCAGTCAAGGAAATAGTTCCAGTCTTAGAAACAGTTGCCAGAGAAGGCAAATCATTGGTAATTATTGCAGAAGAAGTTGAAGGAGAAGCTCTAACTATGCTAGTTTTAAATCTTCTGAGAGGTGCATTAAAAGTCTGCGCAATCAAAGCTCCTGGATTTGGAGATGATAAAAAAGAGCTCTTAGAGGATATAGCAATCCTAACAGGAGCCAGAGTAATCACAAAGGAGAAAGACGATAAGCTTGAAGAAATAGGAATAACTGACTTAGGTTCAGCAAAGAAAATTAAAGTGAGCAAGGAAAGCACGGTAATAATTGAAGGCCACGGAGACAAAAAGGCAATTGAATCCAGAGTTAAATTAATTGAATCCCAGACTAAGCAGGAAGCTCCTGAATACAGAATTGAGGAATTAAGAAAGCGCCTCGGCAAATTATCAGGAGGAGTTGCAGTCATAAATGTAGGAGCAGCAACAGAAACTGAATTGAAAGAAAAGAAAACAAGAATTGATGATGCTCTGCATGCTACCAAAGCCGCAGTTGAGGAAGGAGTTGTGCCTGGCGGAGGGATAACCTTGCTGCACGCAATAAAAGAATTAGATTCACTTAAAGTGCCAGATGAGCAACACACCGGCATCAATTTAGTAAGAAAAGCCCTTGAATCCCCAACCAGACTTATCGCGCAGAATGCAGGGAGAGATGGCTCAGAAGTTCTTGCTTTTCTAAAGGACAAGCCAAAAACATTCGGCTACAATGCAAAAGCAGACCGCTTTGAAGACCTTGTGCAAGCAGGAATAATTGACCCTACTAAAGTTGTCCGCAATGCTCTGCAAGCCGCTTCATCAATAACAGCAATGGTAATTACAACTGAATCTCTGGTGGCAGACTTTGACGACGAAAAAGACAAGACAAGCGCGGCAATTATAATCTAGTCCTGTTCTGGCTCACTGCCATCTTCATAAAATAAAAAAGGAATATGCTCTTTGATTTCTTCAACAGACTCTATTAATTTCCAGGCAGCTTCTAATTCCGCAGCCGTAGGAAATAAAGAATGGTTGCCCTGCAAAACCTCTTCCAGAAGCACAGAATACTCATCCACAGTGTTTGGCCCAAAATGCTTTTCGGCAGAAAAAATAAAAGGCACCTGCTCTATCTCATCTTTTGAGTCTGGCTTTCTTGTATTGATATAAAGAACAATATCTTGCCTTGGATAAATATCAATAACTAGCCTGTTCTTATTGTAGCCCTTAAATGTAATTTCAATCTTTCCTCTTTTCTCCTTTAATTTCTTCCCAGTTCTTAAAATGAACTTGCTTCCTTGCCATCTTGGTGAGCTTGAAGCCAGCTGCAGTTTCACAAAAGTTTCCGTCTTTCTTGCATCTAATCCTGCTTCTTCCACTTCATCTTTATAGCTCTCATATTGTCCTAGCATCTGCTCACTTGGAGGCAAGAGATAAAGTTCTTTTAATGCAGCCAATTTAGCTGTATGAATGCTCTCAGAAAGCAAAGATTCAGGCAATTCTAAAAGAATTAAAGATAATATCTGAAGCATATGATTCTGCACAATATCTTTTAAAGCTCCAACTTCATGATAATATCCTAACCTCTCTCCAACTCCAAGCTCCTCATCAACTATCACTTCAATTTTATCCACACACTCTCCACATAATAATCTTTCAATAATAGAATTTGACCTTCTTAAAACAAGCAAGTTCTGCACTGTCTCTTTGGCAAGATAATGATCTATGCGGAATATCTGCTCTCCTGTAAATACTTCATGAATCTTCCTCTCTAATTCCATGAAACTTTCTACATTATCCCCAAACGGCTTCTCAAATACAATCTTAGTTCTTGTATTGACAAGACCTGCCTGTTTTAGACCAGAAACAATTGCAGGAAATAGTTTATAAGAAGTGGCAAGGTAAAATATCATCTCTTCATTGCCAAGCATTTCTCTTAATGCGCTAACTTCCTCAGCCCTTGAGAACTCACAGCTGACATACTGCAATGGCAGTGTTTCAATCAGTTTTCTAGTATTCTCACTCATGCTCTCTGAAAGAAAAGAAAGATACTGCTTTGTATCAAATAATCTCCTTCCAACCGCAATAATCTTGCCTTCCTTAAGAACTCCTTTTTCATACATGCTATAGAGAGCAGGAAGAAGCTTCCTTTTTGTCAAATCACCTGTTGCCCCGAAGATTACTATATTTACCATATTTTTCCTGCATCCCTGCCTTAATAAAAACTTCTATGCTCTAAGTATAAACAGCAAATTTATTAACCTTTTTCTCTCAACATTGTAATGAAACAGATTTTCATAATAGAGCACTTAGAGCCAGAACTGAGAGAATGGTGCCTTATCGAGTATGAACATATCTCAAAGATGCTGGGAAAAAGCAATATCTGGTTTACCAATATAAAAAACACAAAAGATGCCAAGAAACTAATTAAATTTGGCTCTGTCTTCCAGAAATCAGTAAAGAAAATGAATCTTAAACAAGCCTGTTTACTTGATCCTGAAGCCAGAAAGACTTTATCTCCAAAAGACAGAAAATACAAGTATTTCATCTTCGGAGGCATACTTGGAGATTATCCTCCAAGAAGAAGAACTCAGCAAGAACTAACTAAATTCCTCCCCAAAATAGCTAAAAGAAATTTGGGAAAAGCACAGATGAGCACAGACAATGCGGTTTACACTGTCAAAAAAGTTCTGCAAGGCATTCCTTTCAGCAAGTTAAAATTCAGAGACGATATTGAAATTATAATAAATGAGATAGAATCAACTCAGCTTCCATTTAGATATAATATTGTCAACAAGAAGCCTCTGTTATCAAA
>CAZDJT010000046.1:0-4374 GCA_964505875.1 Candidatus Woesearchaeota archaeon
CATTATATCATATGCGAATTTAATATCGTAATGATGAATAATATTTCTATCGTTAAGAATAGCTGCTTCTCCAGAAATAAATATTAATCGGGACATAAACTGGCGTCTTTCATCAGCATGCTCTTGTAATTCTGGCAAAGTCATATGCTCTTTTTTTCTGCATGAGCAATCTTCATATACTAATCGTTGCAATAAGTCTGAAGCTGAAATAGTAAGACTAAGCATGATGAAAAGTAATTATTAGAATATTAAAGTTTTGCGGAGATTAAAACAAGTCCGAGCAAGACCTGAAATATCCGCACTTTTCGCATCTTATCTTGCATCCTCGCTCAATCATTCTTTTACCGCAACTCTCACATATTTGATAATTATCTCCTTCCTTCTGCAAGTCTAAGAAAAAGTTTATCTGCTCCATTTTTAATTATGGTTTCAAGCCTTCCCTTAATAAAGCAGCTATTCCTCTTTGATCCATCTCATTAACAACTGCTCCTAATGAATGTTGTATGCTGTTAGCAGTTGATGAGAACAATTCAGCAGCTTCACTTCTGAAAAGGCCAAATTTTACTCTCTTTATAACTAATTTTTGTCTGCTGCTCTGTGGGTCAAGACTATAAATCATCTCATATCTTCGTCCAGAATCTAATTTTCTTAAAGCGGCTATAACATCGTTCCCATGTCTTTCTAAATCTTCCCGTGTAATTCTATGCTTATAATTAACAGAGGCATATCCCATTTATATTAATATCTCCAAAATCTTAAAGATTACGAGATATTTAACTCTTTTTATTATTTTTTATACGGATTAACAAGCTGCTTTAAAGAAAAACCAAATCTTCTCATCAGATTTCCTGGAGTTGTAGCTAATATATGCACATCTCTTGACATGAATCTTTCTTGAGGTGTAACATATCCTTTAATCAATTCAAACTTTCCATAATCAATGACATGTTTAAGTCTGTCTCTACTAAACTGATAGATAAGGTCATAACTTGTTTCAATGCTAGCTCTTGCAGCCTCTTTGTAGCTATGTGAATTTGATACAGCAATACTTTTTATATTATGTGCTAAAGTTAGAATCTCTCTTTCTGTATTAATATTTGGAGATGAAGAAGCATCAAAACATTCAATACCTTCAATATTAAGACCAGACTCCATTAAGTCGGCTACTTCTTGAAGACCAACGCCATTCACGGCTCCAACATTGCTAAGAAAAACAAGTCCTCCTTTTCCTTTTGCCTCTTTTACACTCTCTGCAAGCGGTTTTTCTGCTTCAATGATGTTAGGAGCACAAACAACATTAATATCTGCAAGTCCCCTTTCAGTACTAGTTCTTACTTGCTGCCCGTAAACAAGAACTATTTCTTGCGGAGTGTTGCCTTCAATTTCTTTCTTCGCTCTTATCTTCAGCCAGCCCTCTCTAAAATTTGGTGCAATCTCATAAAATGGCTCAAGGCTTCCCATTTCTTTCATATATTCTTGCCATCTTCTATCTTCTCTCCCTTTCTCAGGATGACAGGCTGTTATAGCGACAACAGCAATCTCTGGCAAAGTAAAATAATGATTAACTATTTGAAGCAAATTAGGAACGTGAACAAATCTCTTCTTAGCGCCATTGACAGGGTCAAAGAAATGTGGATGACTGTGTAAGTCTATTTTATGCATTCTTCCCATGAACAATTATCTCCTAGGATGTCTCAATTTATTCACTATCTCTTCAAGTTTCAAGCTATCAATCGCAGCAGTAATAGATATTCTTCCAGGTCCAGTTGGCTCTGTTGTATGCCTAACTTCTCCAGCTTCATCTTCAATAAAAGGTAAAAAAGCAGGAACTCTAATAATCATTGCTCTGACAGTAGCCGGAGAATCATAAGGAAATGGCTCTCCTTCTTCAACACGATATTTAAAAAACCAGCTATTTGCAGATAAACTTTCAGCTATATCAAGAGCATAATCAAACGGTGAAATCCAAGGGCTATTTTCAAATGAACTTATTGCCATAAAAAACCATCATATAGATAACTTAAAAACCTTTCTAATATTCTCTTCATCAAATCAAATTATCAGATGGATAAATAGTTTTAAATATCAATAAAATCACTTTTATATATGGGTAATCCACTAACTGGAAAGACAAGCGCAAATCCAGCGGAGAAATACGCTCCATCGGCGCAAGCTCCAGCACATTCTGTTGATATAAATAAGATAAAGACAAAGCTTGAATCTTTCAAAAAAGCCGTCGTTAAAAAGTTCCCTTTTACTATATCTATAGGAATCTTGCCGCCTTTGGCTTTCCATATGTTTGAAGAAGACGAATCTGTCCCTAAGGAAATTGCAGATACAAAACCAGTTCATATAGCAATAATAATTCCTGAAGAAGAATACAAGAACATAACTAAAATCAAGCCGGAACTGGTTAAATTAGCAAAAGATTCTGGAGAAAATTTATGGATTAATATAAAAACGCCAGTAGATTTATGGAGCTACGGTCTGGACAGCAAGTTCGATTTCCTTGATGCCATCTCAGGCAGTTTTCCAATATACGATAAAGGATTTTTGGGAGCATTAAGGGTAGCAAACATTCACAAATCTTTAATTTTAAGAAAATTTGATAAATATGTAGCAAGTTATGTAATTGCGGGCAGTCTGGTAAGAGGAACAGCAAGCAAAGATTCTGATGTTGATGTTTTCATGGTTATAGATGACACAGATGTAAAAAGAATGCCTCGTGTCGAGCTCTTAGAAAAAATAAGAGGAATTGCTTATGATTACATAAGAGAAGCAACAGCTCTTGCTGGAGTTACTAACGTTCTAAATGTTCAAGTCTATCTTCTAACAGACTTCTGGCAATCAGTAAAAGATGCACACCCAGTAATGTTTACTTTCATAAGAGATGGAATTCCTCTTTATGATCGTGGAACATTCATTCCTTGGAAACTTCTTCTTAATATGGGTAAGATAAAGCCAAGTCAGGAAGCAATAGATTTGTATATGAAGCAGGGAGAGCAGACAGATGACTTTGTTAAGAGAAGATTGTTAGACGCAATGGTAGATATATATTGGGGAATTGTTACACCAACACAAGCAATGATGATGCTTGCAGGAGAAGCTCCTTCAGTCCCAAAAACAATCGTCGCAGACATTAGAAGGCTCTTTATAGAAAAAGAGAAAATAATCTCAGAAAAAGACATAAAGACTCTTGAGAAAGCAGTAAATCTTTACAAACAATATGAATACGGCAAATTAAAGGAAATTCCAGGAAAGGAGATTGATAATCTGATGAAAGAAGCTAAAGACTACAATAAAATGCTTAAGAATCTGAGAAAGAAGATAGAGAAGAAAATGCAGGAGAAGACAGCAGAAGAGATTTATTCAGAAGTATTTAATCTTCTAAAGAATTTCTTTGGTGATAAAAGCCATAGCAACTTGATAAAAGATTTTGAAGCTAAGATGATTAAAAAAGGAAAGCTGCAGCCAAGATTTTCTTCTGTCTTAAAGAGCTTAACAGAAGTGAAGAAGAAAGTAAAATCAGGAAAGATGAATCCAAAAGAAGTTGATAGTATAAAGAAAGATGCAATAGAGCTTATCTCTGCCCTAGTTGAATACGGTCAGAGAGCAGACTTGATATCTGCTAAAAAAGGGAACTTGAGCATAACTTATCAGAACAGAAGAGCAGAACTCTTCTTATTCGGCAAGGATAATTTCCTTATTGAAGGAAAGTCAGTAAAAAAGATTTCAGGAAGCAAGATAATCTCCTCTACTACAGAAGAATTTGAAAAGGCACTTATAGAGAATAAAGGTAGAATGAATACATCTGTATCTGCGGAAATATTCGCACTCTTAGAGAAAGAACTTGGTAAAATAGAAATTGCTTTTTAAAAATAAAATAAAGAATTTAAAACAGAGGCCAAAAATTGGAATATAAATTAGCCCCTTTAAGCACGGAATCGCCTTACTTGGAAGCGAAAGAAAGAATGGAACAGAAAATAAAGATAATGAAAGCATGGCTCCATAAAGGAAGAAAATGCGTTATCCTCTCCAGAGATACTTATTTCGGCATCTACGTTGAAACTCCTCTAAGAATTGAGACAGATTATGGAAATGAAGACATAAGCCCTCAATCTTGCGTAGAATGCTACAATTCTCTTTCCTTCTCCGGGAAATTGGATATAACTCCTTACGAAGAAGATATTTGGTATTTCGGGATGAAACTTCACAAAGATAAAGTCTGGAGCATAGAAGAAATGAAGATAGAAACAGAAAAGATGGTAGATTCAGTAATAAGATATGAAGATTCTTTCTCTCTTCTAAAGAACGCACTGGAAAACTATCAAAAAGCAATGTACAGCATCAAAGATTCTTTCGCGCTGAGATAAA
>CAZDJT010000047.1:0-4268 GCA_964505875.1 Candidatus Woesearchaeota archaeon
TAAAGTCATTATTTTATACTAACTTCCCAGCTTTTTCAAACTTAACTTTCTCTTTTATTAAGTTATTTAGAATGGATGAGAGTTCTAATATATTCACTCTTATCTGCTTTGTTGTATCCCTGTCTCTGATTGTTGCTGTTTTGTTTTTTAGACTTTCTTCATCAATTGTTATGCAGTAAGGTGTCCCAATCTCATCATTTCTTGCATATCTTTTTCCTATGCTACCAGAATCATCAAAATTGATAGGAAAGTCTTCTATTAGTGTTTCATAAATCTCTTTCGCTCGCTCTAGAACTGGACCTTTTGATATTAGTGGGAAGATTGCTGCTTTGTATGGAGCTAGTTTCTTAGGGAGCTTTAAGATGATATTATCTCTTTTCTTATCATAAGTGTAAGATTGGCAGATTATTGCTAGGAAAAGACGGTCCATGCCAAAAGTTGGCTCTATTACCCGAGGCAAGACTTTTTGCTTTGTTTTTTCATCAAAGATTGCAAAATTCTCTTTTGATTCTTTCATATGCTGTGTTAAATCATACTGACCACGATTCGCATTACCTGCGACTTCTTTACTTCCGAAAGGGTAGAGGTAGTCAAAGTCAAAAGTTGCTGAAGAATAGTGGCTCAATTCTGATTTCATATGCTCCCTTACTTTAATATTCTCTGCTAAGCCTAGAGATGTGAACCAAATTAATTGCTCTGCAAGCCAGTAAGCGTGCCATTCATCTAGCTTCTTTTCTTTTACCATGTCACCTATAGTTGTTTCTTTTAGAGTTTCTTTCCCTTTCTCTTGTGTTGCTGCTTCAAGCAAGTTTAATTGGACTTTCTTGTGTTTTGCATCAAGGAGCGGACAGATTTTTTCTTCAGGATGAATGAAAAATTCAAATTCTCCAATTGTAAATTCTCTGCTTCTAAAGAGGAAGTCTCTTGGAGCTATTTCGTTTCTAAAACATCTTCCTATCTGAAGAATTCCAAAAGGAAGCTGCTGTCTTGAAGTCTCCATTACTGTTTTGAAGTCCATAAACATTGCTTGCGCTGTTTCTCCTCTAAGATATGCATCTGTTGGGGAAAGGGCTCCTACTTTTGTCTTAAACATAAGATTGAACTCTCCAACAACTTCGTAATCTCCTCCGCAATCACACTTTACTTTTCCTATTTCTGACTTGTCTATCTTTGTAGATTTTTTGCATTTCTTGCAGACTACTGCTACATCAGAAAAATTTGCCAAGTGTCCAGAAGCTTGCCAAGTTTTTGGATGGGAGATAATGCTTGCTTCTATGCCTACAATATTATCTTTTTTGTTTACGAAGAAGTTCCAGAAATCTTTCTTTATATTGGCAAAGAGCTCAGAGCCAAGAGGACCGTAGTCCCAGAATCCAGAGAAACCGCCGTAAATTTCGCTTGATTTGAAGACAAAGCCTTTTCTTTTACAGAAAGTTGCCAGTTCATCTATGGTTAATTTTGACTCCATTTTAGTTTATATCCTATCAGGGTTTTAAATCTTTACATAAAAAGGCAATATAAATGCAGTAAAACAATGTTTAATAATACAAGAAAGCGGGAATTATATGCTTAATCTTCAAGAAAAGCATATTACAGAATTTCAAGCGAGAAGAGATAGAAGAAGAAAAGGTCTCTCTGCTCGTTTAGAGAGAATTATGGATGAGGGCCCAGTTACAATAAAAGAGCTAGTTGAAAGAACAGGAAGTCATAGGTCTGAGTTAGCGGCGTTGCAAGAGAAAAGATATATCAGTATTCCATCTTTTAGAGAACAAGTTGCAGATTATATAAAAGAGGAGAGAGCTAAAAAGAGGCCTAAATTTTTATATCAGTTGCGATTATCTTTAGATTTGTTACCCAGCACATTTTATGAATATTGCCAAGTGGCTGATGTCTCTTTTGCTGAGGAAACAGAATTAGATCAGCAGAGAATACTTTCTATAAAAAGAAGTTTGTCTAAAGCCAGTGTGAAAACTAGAAAAATATTTGATTTAGCATTAAAAGGAATGAACACCGCAGCAATAGGGAGAAAAGTTAATTGGACGCCCGAGTTTGTCAGGCAAAACATTGCAGGATTGGGAATATATTCTAACTGGAGAGCTAAAATCAAGGAGAAATTGGAAATAAGAAGACAGGAGAAAATTGCAGAGAAGAATAGGGGGAGATTAGCCATAGAAGCTAGCTTAAGAGAAGAGGATTTACCTTTGCCAGTAAGAAAAGCTTACGAATATAAGCTTTCTTCCCCTTATAGAAGGAGTAAGCGAGCTCCCACCCATAATACCCTTGTAAAATTATTCTCTACTTATTATTGTGCAGTTGATGAGGAGCGTATTCTCTCTCTTAAAGAGCTTGCACATTCTGCTGGTATTAAACATGCTTCACAAGCCGGTAAAATCTTAGATAGAGTAGGATTAAATCCTTTTTTCATAAATGTAAAAGAGGGAACAACCTCTAAAGATAAAAGGCAGGCTCTAAAAGATTTATGGAGAGAAGGCAGATTAAGCAAGCGAGACATGGTTCTTTTTTCTGGATTATCAGAGAGTACGGTAAGAAACTTAATTGCTGATTCAGGAAAGAGATTTATTCATTGTCTTTATTTTGGCCGTGGCGGAGGGAATAAGTATCTGGACTATTCTCTGGCTAGCAGAATATATGCTTATGAAGATAGGGGCATATCTAAAGATAAAATTACTAAAAAGCTGGGAATTCCACTTGAATTCGTGAAAATAGCTGAAGAAGGAAGAGATGAGATAGAGCCAGTAATTCTAAGCGCTCTTAGAAATTTATTTCCAGGAGAGAAAGTTAAAAGACCATATAGGACATTTGCACTTAATGATAATAAATACAAGTAGTCTCTAATATATGGTTAAAGAGCCAACTAACTATAATTAACAATAATTATAAAAATAAATTATATATGCGATTATTTCATCTTAGCAGCGTCGTCTTTTGAGACAACTCTCCAGCACTCATGTGTACCTGCTGGGGACTTTGCTACTGCAAAGAATCTACCACTTTTATCTACTATTCTGTACGAATCAGTCTCGAACTTCTTCTTCGTCTTGACATCGTAGAAACTAATTTTCTGTTTTGCCATCATAACCTCCTTATGGTTGATGTTTTAGCGAAGAAATAGAGACTTATAAATCTATATGTTAAGTTTTTATTATATTATTTCGAAGAAGGAGAAAGTAAAGCCTTAAAAATAGAGGATTATCGGGATAAGTATGAGTTTCAAATTTCCAGACAAGCTGGTCTTTAGCCATGTCCATAAAAGAGAACTTCACGGACTTACTTCAGAAAGAGCAAAGCATATAGAAGAAAGAGTCGGATATATTGCGGGCTTGCTAGAAAAAGCAGGAGATGGAAAGATACCATCAGGACAATTCTCAGGCGGATTAAGTGTCGACCTGCTTTATGAGTTTCTCAGAAAACATGAAAAAGCGCCGCATTTATCCATTTCATATCCTTCAAGAGCAGAAAGTTGTCTGCTAAGAGACCATAATGCATTACACATAGCATGTATGGAAGAAGAAATGCCTAAATTATTTGATGCATTTGCTAAAGAAGGTTTTGGATTTTACAGCAGAATAGTTATGATGGAAGTTTTTCCCAAGATTATAAAGGCAGATACTTATGAAAGACTAAATAGGCCTGAACAAGCATTTGCTAAGGATAAAAAAGGAAATTACATTTATCGCAATATAAGATTTTTAAAGAAGCCTATAAGTGCAATTGATGATTATATCGATGTCTATATTCATAATTGGGGAGTAAAATCAAAGTATATTCCAGATGACGTAACAGATTTAAGAGATGATATTATACAAGTATTTAGAGATAATAACGGCAAGTTTTCAGATGAGAAAAGCTGGTTGTCGAGAAGAGCAGAGATTCCGGCGAAAGAGGTCTTGGTAATTTCTCATGAAAGAGATGGAATCTGCTTACCTCGAGATTGTTTTATAGGCGTGCAATATATCATAAAATTAAATGGAAAACAGCAGAAAATACGTGTCGTTCATCCAATTTATTCACTTCTAGTAAAAAAAGCGCATTATCAACGACACTTAGAGAAAAATAAGAGAGCAGATATTATTGATGAGATGGATATAAAAACACTAGACTCAATAATAGAATCTCTCGGCTTAACTGAAAAAGCATCATCTCTTATGAAGCCCGTAAGCTAAGAACAAGCGCACGCTGGGAATCGAACCCAGGGAAATTCGGGCTGCAGCCGAACGCAGTACCATTGTGCCACGTGCGCATATATC
>CAZDJT010000048.1:0-4062 GCA_964505875.1 Candidatus Woesearchaeota archaeon
ATAACGATTCTATTAATTTTATATACTAAGTTCATTAGTCTTTCTTGTCTTCTTCTATGTCCTCATTAGAGTCTGTCAGGAAAGATTCATCGTCATCCCAGTCATCGTCCTCAGAGTATTCCTTATCCTCAAATTCTTCTTCCTTTTTTTCTTTGTTTGTGCTTGCCATTTTACTTCAGGTGCAAACTGAAATGGTTTTTAAACCTTTTTGTCCCTCTTTTTTACAATTTATATGGGGAAGAGTAAGTTAATAAATATTTTGCTTAGGTCTTCATAAGTTCTCAATAAGCTTTAAAAAGGCGTTTTTCTAAGCAGAAGAATGAAAGGAATATTAGTGCAATTCAGAAGAGGAAGACATAGAATAAATGAGAAACATTATCTTATCGACCTTGGGTTTACGAGCAGAGACGAGGCTAAAAAAGCAGCTGGCAAGAACGTTGAATGGAAAAGCCCTGCTGGTAAAGTGATTAAAGGAAAGATAAGCGATGCACATGGAAACAGCGGAATCGTAAGAGCTATTTTTGAATCTGGTTTGCCAGGACAAGCAGTTACAACCGAAGTGGAGGTAAAATAAAATGTCATTAAGAAAGGCATTGGCTTATTCAAAGAAAAAGGCAAGACCTTACACAAGAAATTCCAAGAGAAAGAATCAAGCTTACATAAAAGTTCTACCTCAGAATAAGATAGCTAAATTTCATCTTGGAAGCCAGAAAGACTTTAGAGACGGTAAACATGAATATATCATAAGATTCATATCTGAAGAGAGAGTCCAGATAAGAGATAATGCTATTGAAGCTTGCAGAATGTATCTTACAAAATTACTTGATGAGAATGCTTTGGGGCAGTACTATCTTGCTGTAAAAGTTTATCCTCATCATTTGCTGAGAGATAACAAGACTGCTGCTGGAGCGGGTGCGGACAGATTATCTACTGGTATGAGCCACTCTTTCGGAATTGTAGTAGGAAGAGCAGCAATAGTAAACCCTGGAAAAGAAATATTCATGATTTCATGTGCAAACGAAAAGATTGCTCAAATTGCCCGTGATGCTCTTATTCAGATAAAGCCAAAAGTTCCTTGCAAAGTAAGAATTGTTTTTGAGAAGATTGATAAGTGATATTCTATCTTCTCAATCTTCTTGTTGACAATATTTTTATTAATAATTTATCTTTAAAATTATCAGACCAATAAAGCATATAGAGAGTAAGAGAAATTTATTTTTTGCTCTCTATCAGAATGTCTATTATTCTCGTCATTTCCAACATAAACTTTTCTGCTCTTGTATGCCAGATGTCAATCTCGCTGCCTTTTACTGAAAAACGCTGACCGTGAGCTATGCTTTTATGGAGTTCATAAATTTCTTTTATTGCAGTTATATTCTCCGACTTTAACATACCTGAATCAACGAAAGTTGTGTTAAGGAGTCCTGGAATATGTTCTGGAGAAGGAGGAAGTTTGCCTGCCGTCATCAGAGCGGCTTGAGCAGAGTCAATCATAGTCCAATAAATTCCTTCAATACAGCTGAGCAAAGCAGCACGACTTCTTACAAGATGCTCTGGAGCTCTCTGAAGAGCGATATAAACTGCTTCTGCTGTTGAGTTTATCTTTCCTTTCTGCAATAATGCTTTAAGAGGATTGAAGAAACCGCCAATGTCAATTAATGGTTCACCGTATCTTAGGATGTTAATGACAACTGGATCGCCATGCATCAAATCTTGCCACCAAGTTGTTAATTTCACAGTGTTAATATGCAATTCTCTTTCGTAATCGTTTGTCTTAATCATCTTTCCAAGCTCTTCTCTATACCATGCTATCAGTTCAAGGTCCCAGTTAATTGCAGCGTCGTCAATAATAACGATCATGTCTATATCTGAGCCTGAAGTTGCTGTATTTTTTGCCTGAGAGCCGAAGAGAATTGTTGCTTTTATTATGTTGTTGAACTTTTGATGAATCTTTGTGGCAAAATCCATAGCTATATCTCGCTCTGTTTTCATAGCTCCTAGAGCTGACGATTTCTGCTTAATCACCTTAGCTTTCTGCACCTTTTTTTCCATTTTTCTTTTTTATATTATGTTTAAGTTATTTTTAAATGTTTACCACTCGCAACTGACAGCTATTCCATAGGACTGCCTGACAGCCTGTTTCTTCCTGACATCTGCCCGCCTAGCTCAACAGGGAGATTTCCGAAACCTGCTCCATACATGGAATGATGAACATCCGGATTATTTCCATATCCTGCAAAATAAGAACCTGAAGTTCTTGCTGTTTGATTCCAGAAAGGAGCTAGTTTCATTGAATAAACCGGAGAGCCAAAAGCTTCAAAAGTTTCTAGCAAAGGAGTTGTCTTGAAATCTCTGAACCATGCTCCTCCTGTCTCTACAATTTTCTTTGCTTTCTTGTTATATTCGGAAATGAGGCCGAGCATTTGCTTTGTAGGAACATTACCCATCCCCATCGGGAGTTCTGTGTGATCAAGACCGAAGTTATCGGATAAGTGAATGTGTTTTACGTATGGAGCTATCTTCCTTGTTTCTCCAACTACATCTTCTTTGCTGTATCCATATTTTCTTATCATGTTTATGTGCCCAACGTCCCAAGTTGCTCCAATTAACTTTTCCGCCTGTTTTTCTGCCTCGGATTTTGACATTTTCATTTCTTCCATTGCTTTTTCTGCAAACTTCTTTCTTGCTTCAACTATTACTTTCTTTATTTCATCCGCTCTGCTTAGCCCTATTCCTGCAGGGGGATTTTCAATGCTGATTATTGGAGAACTGTCTTTGAACTCTTTATAAGAACGGACGGCAATATTTGCAAAGGTCTCTGAAGCTTTTTCTATTGCAAAATCTTTCAGCGGTCTGTATAGTTTAGGAGTTTCTATAGCTCTCAGAACATTTACTCCTTTTACCATTTGCTCTCCAAGTTCATCTAGCTTTGAAGGGTCTTGCTCCAGCTCTTTTAATCTTGGCCTTATTTCTTCTCTATATTCATCAAGTTTCTGCAAATCACTTATTGCTCTCTCACCGCCTTTATCTGCCGCGCTCTTTGTCGTGTCATAAGCCCTGTTAAAGACTTCCTGAAATTTTGAGTATGCGTCTCTTAAGTAAATATCTCCGTTTGTTATCTCTCTCAGAACATTCTCTACTTTCTTTCCATCTTCACCTAAGTTCTTTATCTCTGCGTCTGCTTCTCCATTAAGATATTTTTTGTAAAGACTAAAAGCCGCTTTCTTATTTCTTAGTTTCTCTGGGACATCGCCATATCTTGGATCTATTGCTCTGTCAACTGCAGCTGCTCCCTGATAAGCGTAATAGTTTACATTCTGAAGACTGTTTATCCATTCTTCTTCATTCTTTTTCTTCAATTCGTCTTCTGGCTTTGTTTTTCCTTTCAGGAAGTTTTCCCTTATTGGAATGTTTCCAAACTGCCCGCTTCTTTCATCAACTATCATGAATTCTTTTATCTCTTCTTTCTTCGTCACTTCATTATAGACTTTCAACTCTGTTTCAGGAAGCTGGTTGCTCGAGTGAAAAGTCACAACAGTATTTCCCTTAGGGTCAAGGTCGTGGCTTCTCTGAACTGCATTCCACATTTGCGTTTCAGACTGCCTTCTTTGAGATTCATCCCATCCCTGCCTTGTTATTCCTGTCGGCTCAACTAAGGGGCCGTGAAAGGTTAAATCTACTCCGACTAATTTCCTCAGCCTGTTAATTTCCTTCAAATGCTGTCTTGGAATAGAGTCTAAGACTTCTGTTGTTACTCCAGATACTTCAATCGTCTTTGCTCCAGTGTTCAGTTTATCAGAAACAGCTTTTATCTGGTTTGAAGTCCTCGGATCGGTAGGGACGCCGAACTGTGAAGCTGGAAAACGGTATTCAAAGCCGAGGAAATTCTCATTGTCTTTCGGCTCAAGCTTGTAGTCTGCTCCACCATAGAAATTGATATCACCCGCCATTTTTACTTTTACAGAAGGGAAGAGATTAATATAAATGTTACTATTTGATTTAAACCTTTCCAATAAGTCCCTTTAACTTAACAATGTACTATTATCTAAGCTGTAAAGTAAA
>CAZDJT010000049.1:0-3930 GCA_964505875.1 Candidatus Woesearchaeota archaeon
TCTAAGTCAATCTAAGATATTCTTCTTTGGGTATTGCAAATTGTCCTCTTATAATACCGCCTAGAGCTAACTTCTCAACTTCATATCTTGTGTGGCTCTCTTCCCAGTCTTTAACATGATTTAGTCGGACATCATGTAAACCGGGGATTAACAATAAAGGTCTTCTTGTAATAACTAATGGTCTTTCTTCATTATCAATATTGCCAAAAATAGTTAACTTAGCCAATAAAGAGAAAGGGCTAGAAGTTTCTATCATTATATTTCTCATCCAAGATTCATATCTTATATTTCTTAGCAAAGAATCTGAGGAAAATATGCCTAATTCTCTCTTAATCGCGTCTTTAATTAATTGATAAATACTAATATCTGGTGAAAATGCCAAAGCACTATTTGAGACTATTCTCCTTAGTTCTACATTAGTATAACTTCCGTTTTCCCGAATAACTTGCATATCATCTGTATTGAAAGGTAATTTCTGAGAAGGTAATCTTTCCAGAGCCAATGTTCTTTCAAGAAGAGCTTTAAAATCATTAGGTCTTGGCAAGGCAATTCCTCTTCTGGCTATCTCATCTACTAGAAGAGAAGCATTGTTTTTATCCATAAAAAGCATTCATAATTGAGGTTTATAAGTTTTTGCATAGTAATCTAGAATTGGAAGAAGTAAATTATTTCTTCAAAGCCATTCTGTTTATCTTGGGAGCTTTTATCTTTGTAATATGCTTCTGAGCTTTGCTTGCTTTTTCTGCTTCTTTCATTCCCATTTCCGCAACTGCCTGTTCTTTCTCTTTTTCTTCCTGCTTTGCTTCTGGTGACTTTTCTTCTTTGACTTCTTGCTTTGCTTCTACTTTTTCTTCTTTCTTATCTGCTTTCTTATGCATTCTTTCATGTCTTGCTCTTGCAAACTTAACATGCTCTGGAATTTCAACGAAATCAACGCGCACTACATCGCCTTCTTTCACGGCTTTCACTTTTACTTTGAATGGGGGAGAGGCACGCCCTCTAAACCATACTTCATTGTTAAAGTCAACATTTATTCTAACATTAGAAACGTCTCTATTCTCAATTTTCATATGCTTAGCGACAAATTCTTTTATTGCTTTTATAGCTCTGCCAGTTCTTCTGTATCTTGGAACTCTAAGTATTGCTTTCCTTAAAGGTATAATATATTCTCTTTCCAATATTTTTGTTTCTGCCATTTGTTTTTATCCTAGATGAGATCTTGGAGCTCTCCTTGGTTTGATTTTCAACTTTGTTCTTCTCCAATGTCTTCTATAAACTGTAAGTTCTGATGGGTGTTTTCTCTTTCCTGCTCCAAACTTTCTTATTACTGCCCAGAATGGAGCCCACTTTGTCTGTCTTTCCGCTACTCCTAATTGAATTTTCTTATGATATATTTTTTTCATTTTAGTCTGTCTCTCCTCTAGTTCTTAAATAATCTTCTCTAGCTAAGTCAAAATGATGCTCAGGAACAAAATCGTTTGCCACAACAATTGAAGGAACTAAAATATCTGTTCTTCTGCTGGCTCCGTGAAGAGCTTCTTCACGAAAATCTACAGGTTTAGAATGAGCAGTATAATTAATTGCTGAAAAATATATTGAACCACCTATCATTTTGCGAAACCCTCCAAGAATGTTTTTCCTTTTGGTGTAATTTGCCTGCCTGCTTTCTTTCCTTTTGCTTTTTCTAGCAAACCCGCTGCTTCTGCCTGTTGAAGAATTCTTCTTATAATTTTTCCGCTAGATTTGACAAAATGATCTGGTTCCATTCCCCTATTTTTTCTTCCACCATATCTGCTTCTTAATCTGCTGACACCCACTACTCCATGAATATAAATTTGCCTTAAAATGCTTGCAGCTCTTTTATACCAAAAATCTGGATCATTTATAGGACGCATCTTATTAGGCCCTGATTTAACAAAATCAACCCATTCAGGCTTCTCAAAATCTCCTGATTCTTTTACAGCTTTAGCTAAAATGTTGTTGTATTTTCCTGCCTCAATCGATCTTATGTCTGCCATCTTGAACTAATAGGCCGTGTTTTGCAACACTAGAGCGGCTAAAAAGCCGTTGAGCCCAAAGTAACCTTATTTTTCCCGTTTATAAACCTTACTTATTTCCTCTTGAGTCTTTTTAATATAATTGTGAACCCTACTATCTTATATTTGCAATTTAATTTTGGATCTTGAATTATCTTCTCAGCCATCTCAACAATTGATTTCTTATCTCTGCCAGAAGATTTGAGAACGGATATTCTTATTGAATCGTGGTTCTTAAGATAAAGATGGAGAGAGGAAGTTACGCCAGGAGTTACGCCGAATTTCCCTATTTGAAAAGTTGCTATTTGCATTATTTTCCTCTGCAGATTTTTATTCCGCCTGCAGGAAGCGCCATAAGAACTTCCTCTCTTTTAATTGGAGAATTAAGCTCCACTTCAAGTTTAGTTAGAAGGTCATTCTTTTCTATGCTACCTGGGCAGATTTGCACAAAATCTTTCTTGCTTCCTTTAAAAGATTTTTCAGGCACAGCTCTCAAAACGCCTTTTTGCCTTGTTAGAACTAAAGACAAAGTAGCCTCTTTTCTTGTTACTGGTCCAGAAATTCCCCAAGTTCCTTCTTTCATCTTTTCGCCTTTATACAACTGAGATACTTTGAAAACATCTACAAATGCTGTTTTTTTCCCTTCTTTCCAAGCTTTGCTAAAGCAAGCTGTAAAAACTGCAGACTCTTCCAAGTCTGTGCCTTTTATGGATTTTACTTCTGATAGAATTACAGAAAAAGGGCTTCCAGGAGCAGAAGTATGCATAGCTATAAAATCTTTATTTGTTCTTTTTATTGTCTTCAAGAGACTGTCATTCTGAGCAGAGCTCTTTCCTCCGACAACAAGCTTCCCAGATGATGTGAAAAACCATCTATATTTCATATAATCGTCCATTAATTCCATAAGCTCGATAAGATAAAGGGGCTTTTTAAGTGTTTTTGGTATTCCTTTTTAGCAAGAAAATATTAGCAGAGATTTGATCTGACAAAACCAATTCTGCTTATTGCGAAATCCAAATCAGGAGAGGAGATTAAAGCGCCGTTCTTCTTAACTTGAAGCTGTATTCTTATATTGTCCTCTGGTGCAGTGTTTGGAATCTTAAGTCTGACAACTTTCTTTGGAGTATCATCACCAGGAGCAACCATTCCATCCCAAGATTCAGAAACAACCCACTTCTTAATTTCGGCTGAAGTTGCATAAGTGCCTGAATAACTTACTACTGAAATAGTGTATTGCGCAGCAACTGGAGCTTTTACAGAGCAGTAAACAATATTATCTTGACCAGCTGCTATCTTGACGACTTCTCCACCTGCTCCAATGCAACTAACCTCTCCGCCAGATGCTCCGAAGAATTTATTCAGCTCTCCCCTTACTTTCTCATTAACATCTCCTGTCAAACCGAGAGCTCCGCACATAATGTTTCTTACTAGAACCATTCCTAATATCAGCATGGAAACTCCGAGAACTATTATTACAACTGTACCTATTGAGAGCTCTATTGCTCCCTTTTTATTACATATAATCTTATTGCGAGATACCATATAACTCTGCTAAATCTTCACAGCCAGGAAGAGAAGGATTGGTGACGCATCTTGCGATAGTTTCATTTACGCCCCCAATTATCTTGATTATGGCTATAAGTATAACTAAAGATACAAGTATTCCTATAATTGATAGAACAATTCCCCATATTGACCATTTGTTCTTTGAATCTTTTCTCTGGATAAAACCGAATATTAAGCCGACAATCCCGAGCACAGAACTAAATATAATAGTTGGAGATAATACTACGCTAACTATTCCTAGAACTAAAGAAGCAACACCGAAGCTGTTATCACCTTTCTTTTCCATATTGTATTTAACTTAACGGGTTTTATAAACGTTGTGATGATT
>CAZDJT010000050.1:0-3843 GCA_964505875.1 Candidatus Woesearchaeota archaeon
AAGAAATAATATCAGATATGACAAGAAGCCAGCCCTTTCTTTTCCAAATATTTCTTATGATATAAAGAAATACGCTGAGCTTCCAGAAGAAGTTACAGTTGCTCAGAAGTATGGCTCATTTTATTATAAGGATGAAAAGTTCTTCCATAGCTGCGGCATATTATACATTGGTGATGGCAGAATATTCTATTGCGCTATGACAAAAGATTTAGAAAGAGCAAAAGCCGAGCAAGAAGTAGGCAATATTGTAAATAAGATATACAAATACTATATTAACAGAAAGAACTCTTAGTTATCTTCCAAAACTGGGCTTTTTTCCCAAAGGAATTTCTTTCATGCATTCTTTGCACTTGTAAACTCTATGTGATCTCCCGCCGGATTTCTTCCCGTGTGTGAAATTTCTTCTTTTAATAAGTTTCATCTGTGCGCCACAAGAGCACTGCTTGTGCATAGCGGGCTTCTCAACAGTTCTGAAGTTATTTCTCATCGTATTGTTTAATTGAAAAGAGAAAAGAATCTTTCAAATTTCCAGTTCTATAATCAAGTATTTGTAAGGATAAAACTGGCTTTATATATCTATCCTGTCAGAATCTGTTTATAATTGCAACTTCCAGTCCGCCTTCTTTCATCATCATAACAGCAGCCGAAACTCTAAAATCATCCGCCATTTTGTAAAGTTAGGAAAAGACAGATATATTTAAACATGCATATAAAGAATCATATATTTCTCAACCAATTAAATCTGTCCAGCTTGAACAAACTTCTTCATTGCCTGTTCTAGAATTATTTGTGGAGCAAATCCTTTTCTGCTGCAAGCTTTCATAAAATCATCAAAAACAGCGCCATCTACATTATAATCCAGCTTCTTTTTTCTTGCTCCAGGTGCCGTTGCTGCCATCATCAAGAAAGATAAATGAGCTTTATAAATTGTCCTAAGAGAATTCACTACATGTATGCTTTAGTAATAATAACTTCCTGCAAAGGTTGATCTTCTCCATTTGTCTCCAAAGAAGCAATTGCATCAATTACTTCCATCCCTTTAACAACTTTTCCAAAAACAGGATGCTTTCCATCAAGGAAGTTATTATCAACAAGATTAATGAAAAACTGACTTCCTCCAGTGTTTGGTCCAGAATTAGCCATGCTTATTGTTCCTCTTATGTTTCTGTTTCCAGGAAGAATCTCATCTTTGATTGTGTATCCTGGCCCTCCTGTCCCCCATCTTGAACGAAGATTCAAATTCTTGCTGTTTGGATCGCCTCCCTGAATCATAAAATTTTCAATTACTCTATGAAATCTTGTCTCATCATAAAATCCCTGTTTTACTAGCTTCTCAAAATTTCCCGCGGTAATCGGCTTATCTGCAGATAGTTGAATCTCTATCTTGCCTTTTGTTGTTTCAAATATTACTGTTTTATCTTGATTTGCCATTGTGTGTATAAAAAAGTAAGCAATTGCGCTAACAAAGATAATAGTCAGAACAGAGTATAAAAATATTTTTGATACATTCATTGTTAAATCATGTAATACAAGGTATAAATGCTTTATTTATTATATTTCAAATCTTCCAGCAAAAAAGATAAATAATAAAATTTCTCAATAATAAAATATTAATTCTGTTTGGATGATAATTAAATTCTGCTATCTTCGGGACTTCTAATATTTAAAAGAAAGTTTCTTACTTATCTTCAGAATCATCTTCGTCTTCTGCGTCTTCTCCATCTTCGTCTTCAACAACATCTATTTCTAAAGTCTCTAAAGCTGCAAGAATCTTATCTAACTTTACATTAATCTGAGTGAACTGCTCTGCAGTCATTCCGCCAGATGCAGCATTTCTGTTTGGTCTTGAATCTCTACTATCTCTACTTCTGCTTTCACCACCATTCTTGCTGAAGCAATCAGAGCAATAAACTGGCTTTTCTCCAGTAGGTCTAAAAGGAACTTGACAAGCTTTACCGCATTCACTGCATGTAGCATCGTGCATCTCAACTCTTCTTCTCTCTCCGCCAAAATCTCTATCTCTTCCACCTCCAAAGCTTCTTCCTCCTCCGAACCTGTTTCCTCCGCTAGGTCTGCCTCCGAAGCTTCTTCCACCGCCCCCTCTGCTTCCGCCTGATCTAAAATCCATATTAAATTATTGATAAACAGCCTATTTAAACTTACTTAAATTAAAATAATTGTTTAATTATCCTATAAAAAGATTTATCATTAATAATTTAAAGCAAAAATATTGTCAGTAATATATCAATTTCCCTCAGTATTCTTCAGGAAAGTTAATATTCTTTTTACTCTTTTGATTCAGAAGCAATAAAAGACCACCAAGGTCTTCTAATCTTAGTAACATTCCCGCTATCAGCATCAACTTCAGCATTTACTTCTTTCTTTGATTTGAATAAGCCTAATATCTTGAATTCTTTCTTTACTTTTACTTCATAACTTAACTTAGTCTCATTACCTTTTCCAGTTTCTTTCAAAACGATTGTGCAATTATTCTCTTCTGAACATACTTTTATCTTCAATCTTGCTATTGCTGTCGCAGATGCAGTTGAAGGCATTACTTTTACTTCTGCATTTCTGCCGTTTGACAAATTGATTCTTTCTCCTGCTCTTATATTCTTCCAATCATATTCTCTAACTTTCTGAGCAATTACTTTTCCCTTTTCATCTCTAATCCCAGCTTTAATTTTAGCTTTTTCTCCAGCTTTTGCATCAATACTATAATTGCCGCTGCTTCCGCTCTTGACATCTTTTCCGTCAACTTTTCCCTGAAAGTCTGATTTAACATCAATATCTGCTTTCACGCTTCCATCAGCTCCAACTTGAACATTTTTTACATTGACATCTGCCTTAACGTTACCATCAACACCGTAACCGCTTAAATCAATGTTAGAATTGTAAGATTGAGCAGCCACTAAACTCATCATTAAAAAACCAACAAGAACCAAACTCATTATCTTCATCTTTCTGGAAGATTATTGAATTATATAAATATTTCTCTTAATTACTTCTTCGCATTATTTCAACGATGAGGACAACCAGCCAAACAGCAAGGCCGGCGCATTCCGCCTTTTAGCTTAGAAAGCGCCTTTTCTATACGAATATCTCTAGTCTCTTCTTTTTTGCCAGATATCACCCAGCATATCCATTCATTGCGTGCGAGGGGCGTAATATCTTTCCATGTTGCTCTAGTCAAAGGAGCAAGAGCAATTGCCTTTTGCAAATCAGAGGGCATTTTGTGTAATTCCTTTCCTCCTCTCTTCTTCTTAATTCCTTTCATAACTTGTACTATCAGATATTATATTTAAATTCTTCTTAGACTTTTAATCTCCTAATATCTCTTTTTATGAATTGATAGGTATCTTCTAATAAAATATGAAACAAAATCTTCTTCACTCTTTTGCAATGCCTTATAATATGATTTTCTTTTCTTATACTCTATAATTATCATCGGGTAACCTGCGTGCCACAAGATTTGGTTCATGATTAGCCTACCAATTCTTCCATTTCCATCTCCAAATGGATGAATTTTTTCAAATTTGTAATGCGCTCTTGCAGAAAGTTCCACCGGGTTGAGTTTTTTGCTTTTATTAATAAAATTTATCAATTCAGACATCATCTTTTTAACTTCTTGCCAATCCGGTGCCAAATATGAACCAACTCTTACTAAATAATCCCTATATTGTCCCGCAATATCTTGCTTTGTTTCTCCAAATATTTCTTTATGCCAAATTAGTATCAAATCATCAGTTATGGGCTGCTTTTTATTTAAAATGTTGAGAAAAACTTTGCTGTGAGTTTCAGTTTCTCGCACATCTCTCAATGGCTTATTCGGGGATATTTTAT
>CAZDJT010000051.1:0-3822 GCA_964505875.1 Candidatus Woesearchaeota archaeon
AACTCTTAAAAGACGGGGATTTAGTTGAAGTCAACGCCGATGCTGGAACAGTTAAGGTTCTAAAGTAACTATATAGTAGTTACATATAGAAAGGTTTAAATACCAGCCAAATTAGAAAAAAGTATGACAAACGAAGTTCATATATTAATTGGAAGACACGGTAAAAAGATAGTTTCTGACGATCCAGTTGAAAAAGAGAAAATAAGTCCTGAAAGCCTTGCTAAATTATATCAAGAAGGGCAACGTGATTTTATATATTCTACTTATCCAGAAAGACTTTCTTTATTTACTTCCCAAAGAGCAAGAACAGAAGCAACAGGAAAAGCAAAGTTTGCAGGTGTTTTAGGACTAAAACCAGTGCCCCAATCTCAAGATGATGTTCTAGACGGAAATAAATATCCGCAACTTGCACAAATTGATGTTAATCAGCGTTTTGGACTTGATCTTTATCCTGGAGAATTCAGTGATAAAGCTTATTTTGATGCAGAGAAAGTAAAGAGTGGATTAGGTGGAAAAGTCTGCACAGAATTCGGTTTGAGAAATCTTGATGCAACACAACACGAAGGAGAGGACGTTATGCCATTTGGTTATGTTTTAGGTAAAGCAGGGAATGTTCTAAGGGAGGCGATTGAACTAGCTGGAACAGGAAAGAAAGATTTGATTCAATTAATATCTCACTCAGTAATTACAGATGCAAATGCTGCTCTCTTAGTATCCTCTGATATATGGAGTCATAATAATTGTTTAGTTCCAGATTCTGGTGCTTACGGTGGACATTTTGAAGAAGAAGATTTTGGAGTTCTAAATATAAATTATGATGGAACAGGTGTAAGAAGAAGAAAAGCTCATTTTGTTAGAAGAGATGTTGCTTTTCCAGTAGATATAATCAATTTCATGAACTTGACATCCCGTTTCAGTGTAACTCATCCAGTATCTTTATATTCCCCGCCTGTAAAGAAATAACTCTTCTCTTCTTTAAATTTAAATACTTCCCTTTCTTGCTTACTAAATGATAAATAGAAGAGGTGAAGATAGTTCTGACGTATTTAGAGCTTCTGAAGCTCACCGAGAAAAATACCATTCTCAAGGCAAACCAAAGATAATAAGAAAAGTTCTTGTAATAACGAGGCATGGAGATACTCCAGTTGATGCAGAAGGAATGAGCCTTGATTCCGTTACTCCAAAATCAATTCAGACTCTTCACAATCAAGGCAGGCAGGATTTGAGCTCACTTATAGGAGATTATCATCCAAGTCCAGATAAAACATTTATTGTAGGAACAAATAAGAAGAGGACACTACACACAGGTCTTGCTCTGGCTTCTGGAGTTCTTGAGACACATAGAGGAGAGCCAGAAAGCGAAGACGCTCTAAGAAGATATGATTTTGTAAATTGGGTTGACATGAGTGAAGATCAGAGCAGAATTGGCTACAAAGGATCAAAAGACAGTTCTGGACATAGTATGAATGAAGCAATTTATAAAACTAAGAACGGACAGGTAGAAGTTGTTGATTTCTGGCTTCAGAATAGAGATGCAACAGAGCACACTGGAAAAGACAAAGCAGGTAAGGACATTACTGCGAAAATAACTTCGGGCAGAGAAACTTACGACAAGATAAAAAGCACAGTAGTTGATGGAGTGGAAAAGCTTCTTAATACAGAAAAGAATTTAGGAATAATTGTCTCTCACTCCACACTTGTAGAAGTTGCAGCCGCCGCAATCATTGAATCTGCAGGCAAGAGAGTAAATTCAGTTGAAGATATAGGTGGACCGATAGGAAAAGGAGAATACGGTGTTTTAGTTATAGATTATGAAGAGGGAAATCCTGCAAATCATCATGCAATCTTTAGGCTGAGAGACAAACAATATGAAGTTAATCTTGCAAATCTTCTCAACAGAGGATATAATCTCCACGATGCTCAAGAAGGCAGAGGAAGATTAAATTCTCCAGATCAGAGAGAGAAAGACCATTCTCTGGAAAGCAGAGAGGGAATGAGAAGATATGATGAGAAAGCAGGAAGAGGTTTAGACAATAGGGAAAGAAGAATGCAGAAAGAAAAGCTGACTAATAATAAATATCATCATAATTAATCTCAGTTACCTTCATGAGTCATAAAAACCATTATCTCATCGACTATTACTTATAACTTATCATCTTTTATATTTTATTTAGTAAGGTAATATATTAATTTAATAAATACTCTATGCTGAATAATATAAAACGAAAGAGATAATATGATAAAATTGTTAGTAAGATAATAATCTCTTAATCTAATTGACTTGAATTATGCAAATATAAGTCTATCGCATCTCTAACATCTAATTGAAGCTCTCTAACCATAGAAAAGTATTCATCTCTCGTTCCTCCAAAAGGATTTGACATCCTCATTTGCAAACTAGGATTTTCCATTGCATATTCTTTAAGGACAGCAACTACAGGCCTATTAGGTTCTCCAGAATAAAGATTATCAGCAAACTCAGCATGTCTGGTTTCCATTCCTAGAACAAGCTTCCTGTCAGATTTTGCAGCAGTCTGTTCATAATTTCTCTTTACTTTGAATTGCTCGCCTTCAAACTTTCCCTCAATTCCAAATTCTTTCAGAGCCTCTGCTCTAAATCTCAGCTCTTCATTATGAAATCTTTCTAAAACGACAGGATAAAGACCAGTCTCTGGAGCATAAATTCCACTCTCTAAGAATTTCCAGGCATCTTTCTCCTGAGAAGCATCAAGAACATTTTTTCTATCTACTGCTTTTTGCATCAATCTCTTTATATCTTCAATTGAAGGAACAATTCCATTCCATATTTTATCAACAAGTGTGCCTGAAGAAGCCGTATCTGTAAGCCAAAACTCATCTCTCTGCCTTAGATAATTTCTTCCTATAAGCTCTGCTACTGGACTCCTTCCGCTATTTCCAGCGCATACAAATTCAATTATCTCTTTTCCAACCATACTTTCTCTCCTCAAAATATATATTTAAACCTTTCTATATGTAACTACTTATAAGATACAACATAATAGTAAAGTTTAAATAGGGAAAACGCACTATTTTATCATGGTAAAAATAGCAGGCGTAGAATATGATCATGCAGAAATTATAGCTGAAGCTGATATTGGCAGACATGGTAACAAAGATAATGATACTTTGACAGACAAGGTAGGCAAAGATGGAAAAACTACTGTAGAAAGACTTTACGATAATGGAAGACGCTATCATGGTGAATTTATAGAAAAATCAGGAATTAAACCAGAGGAAGTAGCTGGTATTCATAGTCCTCTTAAAAGAACTAATCAAACAATGTGGGCAAGCATTGCTGGTGCTTTAAGATTAGACCCAAAACCAAAGACAGTTTCTGCTCTTGAAAGTTTAGTAAATTCTAACGGGTTGAAAAATAAAGTTGGTGTTGAGATGGTTCCAGAAATAGGATATGAGCATCTAGACCTTAATTTAGAAGTATTCAAGAAAAAAGGATGCGAGTTCTATCTTCAATTTTATCTGGATAATCCAAAAGCAACATCAATGGAAGGCAAGAAAGTTACTTCTGGAGAATACTTTATGGGTGTTGGTCAATATGCCTTACTGAAGATAATGGACAGATTTAGACACGGAGCAAGATATGTTGATCTTAAATCTCATGGAACAATAGCTGAGTGGATAGCAATTGCTGGAGCAAGATCCGGCGGTAAAGATATAAAGAAAACTTCCGATATTGGCGGAGCTTTGGAAGAAGAAGATTCATTTAGACTTAGAGTATATAATGTCTCTAAGAAAGGCGAGCAGGACAAAGTTGAGCAGATAGTTACAATACAAAGAGCAAGT
>CAZDJT010000052.1:0-3772 GCA_964505875.1 Candidatus Woesearchaeota archaeon
CTTATCACCCGCATTCGACTTAAGAATCATCACCCGTTATTGCGACAGAGAGCTATTCTGAGTTTTTAACTTCATTTTAAGTTATAATATCATCAATAAACTCTTCATAAAAAGTAGTTTACGGGATAATTAATTTAAGATAATTATGATTTATCCTTTAGTCTTAGTTAAAGTAAATCCTTCTTTGTATCCTGTACTTCCAGCCCAGTTTGTCTTCGGACCGCAATCCCCTATAGAAGCACAAACATCTTTTCTCTGCTGAAGCCATTGCTCTGAAAGGCATTCTTTATTGCTTTTCGGTTCTTTTCCTCCGAATAATCCTTCTGTGAATGTCACGGTGCAAGCCGTGCTTGCTTGAGCGCATATTCCTTTCGCCTCTGCTCCTTGCCAGAATTGTGTTCCAGGAGAATTTTTAGGAACACACTTCCCCGTCTCCCCATTTCCGGAAACAGGAAGCCATGAGCAATCCCTTCTATCTGTGTTCTCGCAATCATCTTTCTCTGTTTGTGCAGAACAGTCTTGCCATCTGTTGACTCTGCATGCAGCTTGTGAGAATTTTCCTACCGTTGTATCTATACCTGATTCAATACATTCTTCCTGTCTGAAGTCCGCACACTGTTCCAAGACTTCTTCACCATTCATGCAGACATGCTTGTAAAATCTGCTACCAACACTGCCTTTTCCTTTATCATTATAAACGCACCAGCTCTCTCCATGCTTGTAAGACTTGCCGTTTTGCGTGTTCTTGCAGTTCAAGTCGGCACATTGATAATCTCCATAAGTTGCTCCAGTCCCTTTATCCGTCTTTCTGCATATGCTTCCTAAAAGATAATTGCAGTTTCCGCAACTCTTCCCATTCCCTCCAGTTAAAGAACAGGCAGCTGACTTGTCTACAACGTTGCCCCAATATCTCTTATCATTTGCTTTGCTTGCATCATAAATATTTCCGGGATTTCCGCAAGTGTCAACAAAATAAACTTCTTCCTTGCCAGAAACACAGGTTGTTTTTGGAGGATTTGTAGGTCCGCAGATTGTTCCTAACTCTTCAGCAGAGCAAAGTTTGTTTCTGTAAAATTGCCCCTTTATTGCTGTTCCATTTACTCCAGCACCGCATTCAGCTCTTGTTGTGAACTTGCATGTTTTCTGAAATTCAAAGTCATAAACGCACGCCCCCTTGTCTTGATTTTGCACAGAAAGAACACAAGCAACTTCATTTTGAATATTTTTATTATAATTAGTCTGGAGTCCCAAGAATCCGGAAAGCTTCTTGCATCTTACCAAAGAGACAAAAGCTGCTTGGTCTCCAAGCACACAACAGCCAAGCTGGCATTGAGCTGGAGAAGTCTCAGACCATATTCCTTTATTGTTATTGCAAACGATTTGAGGAGTGTTATCTAAGCAAGTTCCCTCAGAAGAATCATAGCAAACTCCCGGCTTGCAGTAAGAAGTTGACTCGCATGAAGTCGGTGCCTGTCTGGAATTTGAATCGCACTGGTCTGATGGAACATTCTGGCAGAAAAGATTGCTCTTCGTCTTTTCGCAGCAGACTGTCGCATTTCCTGCCGCACTTACGTTATTTGTACTCAATATCGCTAAAGTAATTACAATCAAAGAAATAATTATTAGAGAATAACTTCTTGCAAGGTTTATTTTCTTTCTATTTTCTGCATTAATTATTTCTTTCATGATAATCCGTATCCTGGAGGCCATGGCAAGCTCCTAGAGGCGAAGATAAATCTCTCTTTTGTAATAACATCCGATATAATATAAACTGTATCTCCATTTCCTTTATCTATTTTATTTATCTTTAAATTAGGGTAATACTGGATATATAAAGTTGTTTCTGAATCTCCATAAACTGATTCAAACTGCACAATATTTGTAGCAATGGAAAGCAAGTCATAAATGTTGCTGGGAATGTCTACAGTAAATTGCCTGTAAGTCTGCGTGCTATCTCTTGTAACTGTAATTGGAGCATCAATCTCCATTCTCACATTTCCTAAAATGATTGAGGTGTTTAACACAGCTCCAGAAGAAGAGACAGAGTAACCTCTCTTCTCATATTCTGCTTTAAGGCCTTGCATGCAGGAAACTGCCTTTGCCTTCAGAGCTTTATTCATTTCTTCCTCAAATTTTGCTATAATTCTCGGCTGTTGCACAAAGCAGGTTTTATAATTTTCAGACGTGTAGCAAAGATACTGAACTTTACTATCATTAAATATGATAAAAGCGTCAGGATTTGCCACACCGCCGTGTTCAGCAATATTCTTTGCAGCATTCTTCACTTCCGGCTCAAGGCATGATTTAAGATAACCTTGAGGAGTAAATTCTCCGCTTCTCGCAGGATTTAATTTAGGATAGAGAAGAAAGACAATTAGTGCAGCAACAATTACTAAAGCAATTATAACAAATATAGCTACCTGTCCTCTCTTATTCATTTTAAAAGCAAAGCAAGTTTATTTATAATCCTTGCGTTGCAATTTTAGGCTTGAATAAACTTTCTCCTATATGGATATTATAATCTAAATAGCTAAGTTTAAATAATAGTATATACATAGTATATACATGATAAAAGCTCAAACGCTGAACAATAGCGAACAGATAATAAGAGAAGTAAAGGTTATAGGAAACGGAGCCCATATTTTTACCCCTAGAGACTGGGTGGGAGAAGAGGTTTTTGTTATAAGAACGAGAAAAGGGAAAAAAAGTTTAAAAGATAAGATTTTATCCGCTTTAGATTCTTATCTGGAGAATATAGAGGGAGTTTATTTATATGGCTCATATGCAAGAGGTGAAGCCGAAAAGGGCTCTGATATAGACCTTCTTGTTATATCAAATAAGAAGATGAAGATAATTAAAGAAGGTTTTGAAATAATATGCTTGTCAGAATCGGAGATGAACAAGGCAATTAAGATTTCTCCAGTTTTAATATATTCTATCTTAGCCGAGGCAAAGCCAATAATCAACTCAACTTTGCTCATGAAAATAAAGAAGGAATTCAAACCATCTTATTCTGACTTTGCAGACTATCTGGAGGAAACCGGGAAGATTATAATAATAAATGAGGAATTGCTTGATCCATATTCGATAATGCTTAGATTGAGGGGAATATTCATTATCAATGCTATTCTGCAAAATGAAGCGTACTCATATTCAAATAAATCTTTTATATCTTGGATTTCCAATGAAATTGCAGATATAGACTTAAAGAGAATATATAATTATTATAATAATATCAAGAGAAATAATAAGAAAGAGCCGGCGAATCTTAAAGATGAAGACTTGCATTTGCTGTTAGATTTACTAAAGAAACAGATTCAGATTATAGAAATATCTTCAAATGGTAAAAAGAGAAAAAAGGCTTAAGAAAGCTATTTCTTCACTGGAGGACCAGAAGAAACTGCATGAAGAAAAAAGGAAGGCTGCAGAAGAGCTCGGTCAAGAAGAGTTAGTCAATTACTATGAAAAAGAGATTAAATCTCTTGAAATAAGGAAGAAAGACAGAGAGAATAAACTCAATGGAAAAGATTAGGATAAAGAACTAATTTCCTTTCTTAACTGTTATTGAACAGCTTCCTGGAACTTGCCCGAACTTATCTTTGCATTTTATATAATATGGCGAGTAATCTTCAAAGGAGAGAGTATGACTGTATTCAACTCCAGACATTGCCGTTCCATTAACTATGTTAAAGTCGCAAGAATCTTTGCTATAGAAGCATTCTGCAGGTTCATTAGTTATTATTGTTAAGCTCCCAGTCTGCTTGTATACTCT
>CAZDJT010000053.1:0-3599 GCA_964505875.1 Candidatus Woesearchaeota archaeon
TTTTATGGGATTGCAAATAGGAGATATTGTACAGAGAAAAGAAGTGCAGATTGAAGCACTGAAAGGGAAGACTATTGCTGTTGATGCTTTCAATGCAATATACCAGTTTCTTAGTTCTATCAGACAGCAAGATGGAACTCCGCTTATGGATTCAAAGAAGAGAATAACTTCTCATCTTTCTGGGCTTTTTTACAGAAATGTTACTTTACTGTCTCAAGGATTAAAGCTAATTTATGTGTTTGATGGAGAATATCATGTTTTGAAGGGGAAAACGCACGAGATAAGGCAGGGAGCGAAAGAAGCTGCTAAAGAGAAATATCAAGAAGCTTCAGATGCTGAAGATATTGAGGCTATGGGAAAGTATGCGCGAGGCTTTACTAAGTTGACTGGAGAGATGATTGAGGAAAGCAAAGAACTTCTTGATGCTATGGGAATTGCTGTAGTTCAGGCGCCTGGAGAAGGAGAGATGCAGTGTGCTGAGATTGTTAAAGAAGGGCAGGCTTGGGCTGTGGGAAGCCAAGATTATGATGCTATCGTAGTTGGAGGGACAAGATTAATACAGAATCTAACTCTTTCCAAGACTAGGAAAACTGCTTCTGGATTTATTTATATCTCTCCTGAGATGATTGAGTATGAGAGAGTTCTTAACACGCTAGATGTAGATTCTGACCAGCTTATTTGCTTGGCAATACTTGTTGGAACGGATTTTAATCCTGGCGGTGTTAAGGGAATAGGCCCTAAGAAAGCTCTTTCTCTTGTTAAAGAGAAAAAATATCCAGTTCAGATATTTAAAGAATTTGAAGAGCAAGGAAGATTGGATTTTGACTGGAAAGAAGTTTTTGAGATATTTAAAAGACCGAATGTGAAGAGAGAGAAGATAGTTTTTCCTAAATTTGATAAGAATAAAATTATTGATTTGCTGGTAAATAAGCATGATTTTTCCCTTGATAGAGTTGAGAAACAATTTGAAAAACTTGAGCAGCTAAAGAAGAGCAATGCTCAGAGCAAATTATTTTAATATATAAAGGAAAGATTTATATATTTCTTACTTTTCTTACTATTAAGATGAAGTCTTCTATTAAAGATATTAGAACAATTAAGATTACTGAGAAAGGTCAAATTTGCATACCTAAAGAAACAAGAGACTTAGCTGGTTTTGAAGAAGGTTCGAAGATTAATATAATTGTATATCCTGATAGGGTAGAACTAAGGCCTATGAAAAAGAAGAAGATGAGTGAGGCCTTGATGTGTATGTTAGCTAGTCAAGAAGCTCTGGCTAAAAATTGGCTCTCAAAAGAGGATGAAGAAGCGTGGAAAGATTTGTAAAAGGAGATGTCGTTGTTTTGCCTTTTCCCTATACTGACTTCTCAGGCGTTAAGAAGAGACCTGCTTTGATTATTGCAACGCTTAAAGGAGATAATGTAATTTTAGCTCAGATTACTACAAATAAAAGAGATGATGAGGATTTAGTTAGTTTAAAGATAGACGATTTTGCTTCTGGTTCTTTGAAATTTGACAGTTTTGTTATGGTTTCTCTTATATTTACAGCTAATCTTTCTATGATTGAGTATAAAGCTGGGAAGATAAAAAATGATAAGATAAATCAAGTAGAGAAAAAGCTTATTAAGCTCTTTTCTCGCTAACTAATATTACTGATTTTATATTACCTATTAAATTAGATAATAAATAAATTCTACTAGTAAAATAGATAAATTAATAATATATTAAATCTATTTTTAAAATAATTAGATTATTATGCAGAGTTTAATTTTTATTATGGGATTAATCTTCATCGCTTATTGCTTCTCCCACTTCATTGAAGACAGAGTCTGTTTCTGCTTGTCTTTCTTTCAAACCTTCAACTTCTTCTTTTAAGTCTGCTATTTCTTTCTCAGTTTCCCCTTTTTCTCTTTCTTTCTCTTTTTTTAGGAAAATATTCTCTGCTAGGGCAAAGATTTGCTTTGATAGAAGCATAAGTGTGATTATAAATATGAAAATTAGAGCGGATATTATTAGCTGTGAAGGCAAATTGGAGAGAGTTTGCACTTTTCTTATGATGAATGCTGCAAGCAGTTTAAAGAATAGTATTTTTGTTAGTATAAGTGAAACGGCAAATGACATGATGAAGTGTATGGGCTTTGACAGCTTTGAGAAGAAAGTTATGAATAAGGCTAGACTGCCGCATAATCTGTAAAGGAAGACGCTTAACAGCAAGTAAAGCAAGAAAGTCAGAAAGAAAATGAGAGTCCAGGAGAAAGGAAAGCCGAAGAAGAAGCTGAATATTGGATTGAAGAACTCTAGAAAACTTGTTAACTTTTTCACAATAGGATTATTACCAATTATCTTTGCCAATTCGTTTTTTAGATAATCTGACCTTGTTGAGCTGTCAGTTATCTGTTCAGTTATGTTAACAATCTTTTCTGCATCTATTCCCAAGATGGGAACGGTTTCCTGGGCTTTGATTATGCTTGGAGTAATGATTGAGCTTAACAACACCAGAGCTATTAATATATAGAATACCCTCTTCATTAGTTATTGAAGAAAGAGTTTTTTAAAAAGGTTTGTTTTTTAATCCTTAAGCGGCTTGAGCGTATTCTTCTTTTTTCTTACCTCTGAGTTCCTCACCAATATCAACAATTCTCTTTCTTCTTTCAGCCACTTCTTTCTCAGTTTTTAACTCTTTAAGGAAATTATCTGCAGCTTTTTTAGCTACATATATATCGACTCTATTCGTATAAATCCTTTTTTCTTCATGTCCAAATGGAATACTGGCAACAACTTCTCTACTTGCGTCTCTTATCGGAGTTGCGTATTCTCCTGTTCTTGCAGTATAATAGAGTGAATTGAGCATCTTTGCTGGCATTAAGGCCATTTTCTTAGACAAACTTAATAAATAACCTGCAATAGGAATCTTCTTTATTATTCCTGGAATGTATAGTACTCGGTCTGCTGTATCTACAAACCCTCCAGATGCTTTTAAGTCTCTGTTTATTGCTCTTTCATTTCTTAAATGATATGCTAATCTTTCTACAAGAGCTTGCTGTTGCTCGGGCTGTGCTGAGCTTATAATTCCTTTAACTCTTGGATCCTGATAAGTTAAAGCAAGATGCTGTTCTAAAGGCAGGTATAACATAGGCCCTGCTATTCCTCTTCCTATTTTCGAGGCGGCTCCAGTTAGAATTTTCTTTGCTTTGCCTAACTTGCTTTCTTCTACTCTATTCTCTAAATTTTCTTTACTCATGAGCTTTTTTTATTAAATCTGATAGATGAATCATCCCCATATGCTCTTCTTTATCATTTATTACTGGACAAAATGCAATATTTTTCTTTATCATTGCAGCTATCGCAATTTCAAGGTCTTCTTCATGTTTTAGGACAAATATTGGAGAAGACATTATAGAATAGACTTTGGTCTTTTTCGGATTCTTTTCTTCTGCGACTATTCTTTCTGCTACATCTGTTGAACTTACTATTCCAATAGGGCTACTTTTTTCTGTAATTATAACATATTTTTGACTAAAAAGACGCATCTTTTTTGCAGCTTGTGTTACGGATTCGTTCTTATCACAAGTAACGCTTTTTATTAACTCACAATGTTT
>CAZDJT010000054.1:0-3595 GCA_964505875.1 Candidatus Woesearchaeota archaeon
AAGAGTATCGGGTAAGCCAGCATTATCAAAATATTGAATAAAATAATCTTTGTCATGAATTGTATTAATTCCAGAGTATGATGCCCATCCATTACTGTGGACAATCTTAACTCTCTCTTTTTTCTCTGAATTTTCTGTTTTCTGCTCAAACCTATTTAGTTCACTCGTTCCATCTTTTACAGCTGCTCTTCTCTGATTATTTTCTTTCTGTTTTGCTCTGGCCAATTCTTCTTCATGCTCTCTATTCTGTTCTTCTATTCTCTTAAGAAACTCTATCTGCTCCTGTTGAAATGAATTCTGCCTTCTTCTTTCCGTAAGGGCATTATCTAAATCATTCAATCTTCCCAACAAACCTATGCTTGCACCTAATCGTGTATTGCCTTCCGCATTCAATCTTTCTTGTTGTATTCTCAAAGCTTCCGAGTCCATAATTCTTCTCTCATATTCATCGCCTCCGCTGGATTGACTATAGCTTCCTCCGTTGCCAATATCGCTAGGCGTAATCGCGTCCATAAAGCCAGAGCATCCAGTGAGAAAAGCCAAACTTCCAATAGCTAAAGTAGAAGAAGCATTATCTTTAGTAGATTTAATTCTCTGCATTAAACTCATGTTCTCCTAAATCTTCAGCCATATATAAAATTTGCCATTTTCCGAATGTGCAAAGAGATGCAAAAGGCAATATTTATAAACTATTGTATCTAAAAGAATACATATGTATCAAAAAAGAAACATAGAACTTGAAATTATCTCATTGTATAGAGGCAATTATAAAAGAAGGTTCTTTCTGAGGGAAATTTCAAGAATTGCAGGAATACCTCTTAGAACTGTTCAAACCATGCTAATCAAATTGGAAAAAGAAAAGGTTCTAAAAAGCAGTATAGAGGGTAAAAATAAGTATTTCAGCCTTAACTTGGAAAACATAAAGGCTAAATCAATAATGCTTCAGGCAGAAATTTACAAAACCGATTTATTCTTGGAGAAATATCAGTTATTCAAGACCTTTCTGAAATCTATTGATAATAACAGTTTAATATTGGTTTTTGGCAGTTTTGCTAAATTCTCATCAGATAAAGATTCTGATTTAGACTTGCTTGTAGTTTCCAGCAAAGAAAAGCCAGTTTCTTTTCACTTGCTGCCTTATAAAATACATAAGATTAATTTGCCAGAGAGCTCTTTTATTAAATTAGTAAAAGAGCAGGAGAATATAATGAAAGAGATAGAGGAAAACCATATTATCTTAAACAATCACTCTCTTTATGTAAATGTTATCTGGAATAATTATGGAAAATAAAAAACTGCACTGGTGTTTCAAGCTTAAAGACGGTTTAAAGATAGCTGAATCTAATGAGAGGCTTTCTAAGTCTTATCTGGAGCAGGCTAAGTCATCTCTGTTAAGGGCAGAAAAGAATCTGAATGACAAAGATTTGCTTTGGTCTACAGTAGCCGTTTATTATGCGGAATATTATGCGCTTTATTCATTTCTTCAAAGAATAGGCATAAAATGCGAAAACCATGCTTGCTCAATTTTAGCAGTATCTTTTCTTCTTGGAGAGGCAAATATAAAAACAATAAATGCGCATAAAGAAAAAAGAATTGACGCACAATACTATATGAAAACAGACCAAGAGCCTAAAATCAGGCTGATGTTGCAAGAAGCAAAGATATTTATCTCTGATTTTGATGAGCTCGTCTCTAACATTTCAGAGAAAGAGATTATTGCATTATAATAAGTTACCACTAGATAATTACTATTAAAGAAAGATTTATATACTAATAAAGTGAGAGAGAATTATGAGAAAAACATTGCTTAATCTTGGTCTGGCAGGATTGTTATTAACAGGGTGCGGAACTCCTTCTCAGAACAAACTCCATAGTGCAAAGCAGAAACAGAGAAAAGAATTTTCTGTCTTAGATCATCTTCCAGTCAGCGAGGGAAAAACAACTCAAGCTGAATTCCCTCATACAAGATTTCTAACAACAATTCACGGCAGAGATTTTTATGTAAAGCAATTTGATAACAAAGGGCTGACAAATACTCTTTCATTCGCCTTTTTGCCTTCAGATGAAGCAGAGCTTGTTTTAGATGCAAAGGGAAGAGTTTTAGATGCAAGGCCTACAAACTCAAATTACGCAGCTTCTCTTTTTGTTCCTCAGTTAGTTAGCGACGGAACAAATGGGATAAAGACAGTTATACCCTTGACAATGTATGGACCTAACGGAATAAGAGCAAATGTTCTTGGTTCAGCAAATAAAGATTCAGATTTAGCAATAAGAAGTTTAACAGAAAGTGATATGGCTTTCAATCTTAAGACTTTTGTTCCAGAAGTTGTCGGTGCAAACGGCAAACAGGAAAAAACCCCTTTCTATTTTCCAAGATTAGGAACAAATTCAAACTCTTCAACAGGTTATTCTGTTCAGAACGGAGAATCTCTTAATTTTTATCTTATGACAAAAGGCAACGGCACGATGCCAAGAATACAGCCAACTGGTCAAGTATACTTAGAGAATTTTAGAGGTTTTTATCTTCCAGTTAGAGCAGACATTATTCAAAGAGAACAAGCAGAAAGAAACAAAACATTGCTAAATTCAAGAAGCACAAACGCTCCAGTTCAAAGCATATCAGGCGAAGTTAATTAAGTTATTATTTAATAAATTCTATCTTTTCAAAGGAATATTTTGCATAATAAAAATCTCATTAATATTATAGAGAACTATTTGGTGTTAAATCTAATTCTGGAAACTTCTCTATCTGAATAATAAAAAATAGCATCAAAACTATTTGGATTACCAGTTACGTTCATATTCCATATTAACCTTGTAGAAGGCCCGTCTAATCTTTCCTTAGGGCCTTCAAGTATAACAGCACCATCAGAATTTCTAACAATTTTACTATAATTATTTTTACCTACAGTATCTCTTTCTGTCTGAAATATAATCTGAAAATCTTCTCCTATTCTGCGTTCAGAATTGACATCTTCACAAGACACTATCAAATTTCCGCTTACTTTAGATGATTTGCATACAAAAGAATAAACTCTACCTATTTCAGGGTCATCTGTTATATTGAGAGTGCCTTCAAATAATCGTCTAAGATAAAGCTGAGGTGTCTGATTATATCGAGTTTCTTCTCTGATTGTTTTATTAATTTGACTTTCTTCAGTTCTATCATCGCCTTTCCTTTTTTTGGCTTCTGTTTCTCTAGTCGCCGTTATTTTCTGTCTTTCCCTCTCTCTTTCTCTCATTTCTTCTTCTCTCTGTCCACTTTCCTCTCTTATAGCAGCAAGAGTCTCCTGATGCCTCTGTCTTTCCGCCTGCCCCGCATAAGCATCTCCGAGAGCGTTGAAACCAGCCGCACTTCTAAAATTACCTTTAATTCCTTGAGCTCTACCAAAACTGCTAAAACCAAGAGCAGAAATATCAGCTCCCTCACTCGGCTCACTAGGCCTGTTAGCATTTGCTGCAAATTCATCTCCTAAGTCTTTCAACACAGTAAATGGAGTTATGAATTTTCCATCTGGCGTCTGGCATCCGCTCGTCATAGCTACAACAGCAAGACCAGAAACAATTGCTTTACCGCTTCTCAATATATTCTCCA
>CAZDJT010000055.1:0-3386 GCA_964505875.1 Candidatus Woesearchaeota archaeon
TGCATCTACTTCTATTAAATCTCCGTCTTTTAATATTTTTGTGGCTATCTTTGTACCAATTACACATGGTATCTTTAATTCTCTGCTAACTATGGCTGCATGGCATAGCAGACCACCTCCATCCGTTACTATTGCGACAGCTTTTTTCATTAATGGAACAAAATTAGGGTCTGTCATGCCGGTAACAAGAATCTCTCCTTCTTTTAAACTTGCTTTATGGTAATCTTTTATAATCTTACATGTTCCTTGAATTTTACCTTTCTGAGCACATACACCTTTAAGAGTATTATCTTTAAATCTTGAGAGCCACGCGTTTTCAATAGATTCAACTTCATCTTTACTTAAAAAGATAATGCCTTGAGAAGTGAAATAGAACCCGGAATTTTCTTGCCTTAATTTTAGTTCTTCTTTGTTAGGTAGTATATTCTCGCTGTCGGCTCTTTCCAATTCATCAATAGTCATATTTTTTATCTGAATATCTGAATATCCTTTAAATCTATTACTTAGAGCTTCTGCAATCTTTGATATTTTATCTTCAGATGAAATGTAGAATTTTTCGGAATATTTTCTCGCTTCTTCGAGCTTTTCAAATTTTTCTTTAATAGTCTTTGGTGGCAGAAAATTAAAAGCAGTTTTTGTTGCTATTTGTAAGACTCCATAATCAGAATATATTTTTCTCAAACCATTTAATATTTTAATTGGTTTTTCATTTAAACTATTTATTTCCTTTGTTGCTTTGTCAGCCATTCTTTTGAAGTCTTCGCAGAGCTCGTTAAGATTATCTTCTTTTTCTATGTAATTTACAATAGTTGTTCCAAAAGATTCATATTCTTTCTGAGAAAGATAACCGCTTGCAATTCCATTTTTAACTCTTACATAGACAAACGGCATTTGAATTCCGAATTTCTCTTTTAATGGAGCTAGAAACATATCACATCCCAAGTCCATATTCAATAATGAAACCTTTGCTTCCCAATCATGGTGCAAATCTTCTTCTTTTAAAGTAGATATAATTTCTTCTTTGTTGCTTTTCATTATAGAATTTATTTCCCCAAAGTAGTTATGGGCCTGCTTTGAACGATATAAAACTTTCCCGATTCACGAGCCCATTCGACGTCACACGGAAAGCCGTAATGTTTTTCTATTTTTATTATTAATTCAGAGAGGGAGATTATTTCTTTTCCTGAAAGCTTTTGTGCTTTGCCTTTTTCTACAATTGAGATCCATTCATTTCCGCCTTCACTTTTTTTTACTAATGCTTTTTCTTGCTCGGATACGGAGATTTCCAGAATCATCATCTTGTCTTTCTCAACAACGTAGCTATCCGGAGTTATTTGTCCTGAAACTATTGCTTCTCCTAAACCAAGACCTGCTTCTATTATAAGTTGATTGTAGTCTTGGGTTACTGGATGAACTGAAAAGGCAATGCCAGAAACTTCTGATTCTATCATTTTCTGCACAACAACGGCAACTGATATTTTTGTTGTGTGTAAATTTTTCTCAAACCTGTAGAATATTGCTCTTGGTGTGAATAGAGAGGCCCAGCATTTCTTTACATTTTCTAGCAATGAAGAAGAAGTTGTGTTGAGAAAAGAATCAAGCTGTCCTGCCCAAGCGGCGGAAGCTGAATCTTCTGCTGTAGCGGAAGAACGAACTGCTACAAACTTTGCTCCTAGTTTAATAAAATTGGATAAGATCTCTTTTTCTATATCTTTCGGCATTTCTCTTGATAATATTATTTCTTTTATGCTTTCTGAGGCAAATTCAACTGTGCTTATATCTTCAGTGTTTACTTTATGCAATATTGCGTCAATATCTGATTTTATTCCTGTCTCTTCGATAAATTTCTCGAAAGACTCAGAGAGGATGACAAATCCTGGAGGTACTGGAATTCCTGCTTGAGTCATTTCTCCTAATGAGGCTCCTTTGCCTCCTGCTAAAGCAGCATCGTTTTTTCCTAAGCGTTTGAATTCTCTTATGATTTCCATAACAACTCTTGATAAAAGATGATTAAATAGTTTTCTATTTGTCAGCAATTTCTGCTGAGCCCAAGACCTTATCTTTATCATACAGCACGAGATATTGTCCTGCGGCTGGTGCTTTTACTGGCTTGTTGAATAAAAAATAATATTTCTGACTTTTCTTTATTAATTTTCCAGGATTTAACTGACCAAGATGCCTTATTCTTGCAGTTAAGTTGCTTTTTACTCTATCTTTTTTATTTATTAGATGGAGATTAGTGATATGAACTTCTCTTTTTAGCAGAGAGTGATGATTCTCAGGCGCAACAATTAGCTCATTGCTTTTTGTCTTTTCTGAGATGTATAACTTTTCTTGTGCTAAATATTTTGGTTTAGTGATGTTGATACCTATGTGAGAACCCGCCCTCTGACCTATTGTGTAGAACGGTATTCCTCTGTGAGTTCCTATAACTTTTCCATCAATTGTTCTTACTTTTCCTTCTTTTTCTTTTATTCTTTGTTTTAAGAACTGCATCATTGGAATCTGGCCTACAAAACATATTCCTGCTGTTCCGTGTTTATCCCAGTTTGGAAATATATTTCTTTTCGCTATTTGTCTAACTTTCTCTTTCTTTAAATCACCCAATGGGAAAAGAGTATGTGCTAAGTCAGATTCTGCTATACCTGAGAGAAAGTATGACTGGTCTTTTGATTTGTCTTTTCCCGCTAAAAGAGAGAAGCCAGACTTAGATTTCTTTATTCTTGCATAATGGCCTGTTGCAATGTAGTCGCAGCCAAGTTTCTTGGCTTCTTTCCAGAGAAAAGGGAATTTTATTATTGTGTTGCAAGATATGTCTGGATTTGGAGTCAAACCAGATTTGTATGCTTTAAACATTGAGTTTAAGACGTTGTTTTTGTATTGATTTTCATAATCTAAGACTATGATTTCTATATTTAGTAGAGAAGCTATTTTTCTCGCCATCTTCAAATCGTCAAGATATGAGCACTCCCCTGTTAGCTTATTCTTTGTTTCTGAATACATCTTTAAGAAAGCTCCAATTACTTTGTAACCTTGTTTCTTCAGGAGGAAAGCGGAAACAGAAGAGTCTACTCCTCCTGAAAGACCTAATAAGACTGATTTTTCTTTGCTCATTTTTACTGAAAATAAGCAATGTTTATAACTTTTGAGGTTTATGTTAAATTATGGCTGAAAATGTTGAAACTGGAGGAGTAATGAAGTTTAATTATAAAGGCAGAGAAGAGAAGAGAATAAGCGAGGAGATGAAGAGGAAGATTGAAGAGGGATATAAGGAAGCTGGAATGAGAAAAGCAAAAGAAAAGAGAGAAAGAGCAGTTTTCTGGCTTGTTGGAGTGCTTTTTTTAATTTTGTTAATTGGACTGACTGTTTATTTTCTTAAAGGATAA
>CAZDJT010000056.1:0-3362 GCA_964505875.1 Candidatus Woesearchaeota archaeon
GTTATCAATAGTTTGCTGATTATATTTATTTTATATAATATTCTTCTGTAATGACTTTTAATGCGCTTTCTAGTTATTAGTAAGATAATTTAAATATTCTTTCTCATTTCATCTTTTATGATAGTTGGAGTTGAGTGCACTGCGCATACTTTTGGCGTGGGCATTGTGCATAAAGGGAAAGTGCTCGCTAATGTAAAAGATATGTTTACTACGGAAAGTGGAGGAATTGTACCTGTTAAAGCTGCTGAGCATCATAGAGAAGTTGCAGATAAGATTTATGCAGAAGCATTGAAGAAAGCTGGAATCTCTGAGAATGAGATTAACGCTATTGCTTTGTCAAATGCTCCCGGTCTTGCTCCTTGCTTGCTTGCTGGAATGAATTTTGCGAAGAAAAAAGCTAGAGAGCTGGGAGTAAAAATTATTCCTGTTAATCATTGCATAGCTCACCTTGAAATTGGGAGAAGCGCAGGCGCTGTGGATCCGGTCCTACTTTATGTTTCTGGGGCGAATACGCAGATAATCGCTTATGCTTCTGGCAAGTACAGAGTTTTTGGAGAGACTCTTGATATTGGTGCGGGGAACTTCATAGATAAATTTGCAAGATTTGTCGGGATGGGTTTTCCTGGAGGGCCAAAGATTGAGATTGCCGCTAAGAATGGTAAATATATTCCTCTTCCTTATTCAATCAAAGGAATGGATGTTTCTTTCTCTGGAATGCAGACAAAACTGCAGCAGCTTTATTCTTTAGGAAGTAAAGTAGAAGATTTATCTTTTTCCTTGCAAGAGACTGCTTTTGCAATGCTTGTTGAAGCGGCAGAAAGAGCACTTGCTCATACTGGTAAAAAAGAACTTGTTTTGGGAGGAGGAGTTGCGTGCAATTCAAGACTGCAGGAAATGTGCCGAGTTATGTGTAAAGAAAGAGGAGCGAAGTTTTTCTGTCCAGAGAAAGAGTTCTTGGTTGATAATGGCGGGATGATAGCTTACACTGGAGAGATTATGTTCAAATCTGGAATCAGCGAGAAGGCAGAGAAAGTAGATATAAAGCCAAGAGAGAGAACAGATGATGTTGAAGTCAGCTGGCGATAATATTTACTTTATATATTTTAAGGTAAATACCTTGGAAGAGAGTTTGTGTAAAAATCATTAGTTGTTATTGAATAGTTATTTGTTCTTGCTACTTCACGCTGCGCTTTAATTCCCTCAATTATCTTTTGAGGGATAACTGCAATAAGAATTGGTGCTAATATTGCGGGAATTACTGCATTTCTAATGAATTTTCTCATGAAAATTATTCATAAATAGAGTATATAAATCTTATTTTATCTGCAAACTTCTAAGGCGTTTCTTATTGTTACCATATTTACCGTTGTTGTATATCTACCCATAAAAGAGTGCATTTCTCCTATTCTCTTTGGCATAGCATATTCTGCAATTCCACTTCTACCTTTCTTGTCAGTTGCAGTCGCTTTTATAATTCTTTCAGTTGTAAATCTTGATGGAACACTTGTTATAAGACTAAATGATTTTGTTAATTCTTTTTGCCGCTTAAAATGCTCAAGAGGAAAGTTGAAGTTGCAATATGCTATCCAAGCTTCTACATTGCTTCCAATTGATACACAATCACCGTGCGAGATTTTATAATCACTTAAACTTTCAATTGCATGTCCTATTGTGTGTCCAAAATTCAAAATTCTTCTTATCCCTTTAGTTTCTTGAGGATCCTGTTCAACAATACTTCCTTTTATTTTGCAATTCATTAAAGCAATATGTCTTAGATTTTCTTCTTTCCTATTTAATATTGCTTGTCTGTTTCTTTCCAGATATGAGAAGAATTCACTAGATGCTATTACTCCATGCTTCACAGTCTCAGCCAAACCTTCAGAAAACAGTTTTTCAGGTAATTCTCTCAATATATTTAGATCAATATAAACTGCTTTTGGTTGTTTAAAACCTCCCCAAAGATTCTTCCCTTCTGGCATATTTACAGCAACTTTACCACCAATTGAAGCGTCTGCGGCTGCTAACAAAGTAGTTGGGAATTGTATCAATTCAACACCTCTTAGATAGTTATGAGATATATATCCTGCTAAGTCTCCAACACATCCACCGCCTAGAGCAATTATTTTTGTTCTTCTGTCAAATTTATTTTTAGCCATTCTTCTTCCAATATTAAAAGCAATATCTGGAGCTTTGCTTCTTTCACCGGCTGGAAAAGAGAAGATTGCTGATTCCAATCCTTTTTTCATTAACTCTTTCTCAAGTTTTCTGGCGTACAAAGGCCCGACATGCGAATCAGTAATAATTGCACACTTTCCTATAGTTCTATTGCTTAAATCTCTGGCAATCTTTGGAAATAAATCAGTATCAATTATTACTTCATATGAATTATCTACCCTTTCCTGTAAAATTATATTTACTTTATTTCCTTCTAATTCTACCATATATTTTCTGGCTTTTTATCCTTTATATTTCTTCCCATATTCCTCATAAAAAATCAAAAATCTTTTCAAGAAAGATTTATAAAGCATGTTTTCACAATAATGTGAACCTATGAGGTAGCTGAGAGTAAAATCTCAAGCCCTACGATTCTAACGAGTCGGAGGTAATTAAATACGGAGGCCAAAATGGACTTCTACAATTTAATCGAGAGAGCAAAGAAAACAGGAAAAGTTGACAAAGGCGTTAATGAAGTAATAAAGGCAGTCGAACTAGGAGCTGCTAAGCTAGTTGTTTACGCAAAAGATGTTGAACCAAAAGAAATTGTTTCTCATATTCCTGAATTATGCAAAGACAAAGGAATTCTTTGCTTTGAAGTTGATTCTAAACAAAAATTGGGTGTTTCAGTTGGAATAAGTGTTCCTGCTTCTGCTGTCGCTATTATAAACGCTGGCGAAACAGACAAGGAGATTGTCCAGCTTAAGTCTAAATCTAAATAATAATTCTTTCCTATGGCCAAAACACAAAAACCCCAGGATAAAAATTCAGAAAGCACAATAAAGACAGGAAGACTTTCTAATGATGAGCCTGTTAATGGATTAGTTGAGCAGATTGTCGGAAGAACTGGAGCAAGAGGAGAGATAACTCAGATAATGTGCAAAGTTCTTGCTGGAAGAAATGAAGGAAGAAGCATGAGAAGAAATGTTAAAGGGCCAGTTAAAGTTGGAGATTTACTTACTTTGAGAGAGACAGAAATTGAAGCCAGAAGAATTAGAACGGCAATGGATAGGAGGAAGAAATAATGGTTAAATGCATATTTTGCGGCAAAGAAGAGAATTCTTTTATGGGCGTCCATTTGATAAAAAACGATGGAACTGTAAGCTACTTCTGTTCAAGCAAATGCAGAAAGAATGCTCTGAAACTTG
>CAZDJT010000057.1:0-3332 GCA_964505875.1 Candidatus Woesearchaeota archaeon
TTATCTTTTCCTCGCCTTTCTCATCACTTCAACAATAGGGTTCTTCGTCTCTGGTTTCTTATCAAGAAGTCCCAAGTCTCTATAGAAAGCATCATTGTCATAATTCGGAGGCAGGATTTTCTTCCTCTGTTTCAAATGCCATTCTATCTGGCTTCTTACATATCCCTCTTTCAAAGGAATTTCGTTCTTCTTATTCCACTCTCTTGCTTTTTCATTAATATATTCAGGCGTGAAGTTCAGAGAGCGGAGAAAAGTTATTATTATGAACAGCCCTCTTTTCCTTCCTTCTTTCAATCCTTTCATCAATTTCTTTATTGGTGGCGGGAACATATCTTCTGTAACTCCGCTGATTTTCTCAATTTCAGAATTATCATATGCTCCCTTGTATTTTGCTTTTATCATTTTCTCCTCTTCGCTGTCTTGCCCTTTCTTCCATTCAAGGGCAGAAGAAAGAAGTTTTCTCGCCTCTCCTTGCTGTGATTCAGGAAGATACTCTCTTATCTTAACAGTCATAGGATTGGCATCCTTAGGCGAAAAGTCAGGCAACTCCTGTTTACTGATAACAACACTTGCAAGAGCAGTCTTCTCATGCAAAGAGTATGGCATTCTGAAAAGATGCCTAGAAGCTACAAGAACAAGGTCGGCAGCAGCAACTTTAGCGGCGCTCACACCTTCTACTTTCTTAAAATAATCTTCATACTTCTCATTGTTCAGAGGCAGATTTTCATTTTCAGGGTCTTTGCAATTCTCGCAGAAATAATAATCTCTTTCTTCTTTTATCTCCATATCACCAATGCATTTTTCTTTAAAGCATCTTAATGTCTTCTTGCTTGACTTCATATCTTTTCTAACTATATTTGTCAGGCATATCGGGCAGACAAAACTTATTACTCTCCCTTTCTTAGCAGGCTTGTTGCACTTAAGGCAGTAAACTTCAACAAGCTCATCTTTAGTCAAGCTCGTTCTCCTCTCTATTGCCTCAAAATTTGTTAAAATCTCTGCCGCTTTCCTGTTGTAAGCTTCTCTTATGTAATTCATAAGATATTGGGAAATTGCTCGAGGCCATTCAGGAAACATTTTCTTCATCTCCTGCCCTTCATGTTCACTTGGGAATGCCTTCCCGGGAACAATTATATGAAACCCTTTGCTGCCTGAGAACTTAATACCATAATTCTTTATCTCGTGATGTTCAAGTGCTGCGACTACCAACTCTGCCGCTATTTTAGAGCAATCGAGAAACGGGGAATCAATGTCAATTAGCAAGTCCCAAGACTTCCTTATCTCACTAAGCTCATCAGGAGACATATCTGAATTTATCTTAAGCGGATCTGCCCAAATCTCTTCCGAAGCATGGAAGCTTGTTGCTCCTTTATTTACAAGTCCCATTATATCAGAAGAATATTGCAGTGTGTCGGGCCTCTTCCCAAAACCTTCAAAATATCTTGGAATAACTTCTCTATTAAGGGAAAAGTTCAGCAAAGCTTCTTGAACTTTAGGATTAGAGTAATACATCTTTGTTATAGCTCTTATTCTCTCTTCTTTCATTAATATTTGATTAATCATTATTTTATATTGTTTGTTGTGCTCCTTTATTGCACATTTTATACCATTTTTACTCTTAGCTCTGCAGATTAATAATAAAATTAAGTTTGATTGTGAAGCACAATAAAACTTAAAAGCCCAGACATTACATTAATTTAATGCAATTAAAACTGGAAAACCCTAAAATATTCACTGATATTATAAGCATTATTTCTGACCTCGTTACAGAAGTGAAAATAAAGATAACAAAAGAAGGCATGTCTTTGACAGCCATCGACCCTGCTAACGTTGCAATGATTTATTTCAGGATGCCTGCTGACCTCTTTTCAACTTTCACCTTGGAAAAAGATGAGATTCTTGGCGTTAATCTTGAAAATCTTAAAGCTGTCTTGAGAAGATGCAAGCTAGGTTCTGCCTTGCAGATGGAGAAAACAGATAACATGCTTAAGATACAGATTCAAGATAGAATAAAGAGAGATTTTATGCTAGCTCTTCTTGACATTGATGTAGAAGAGAAAGAAATGCCTAAGTGGGAGTTCAAATCAGTAATAAAAATGGATTCAGAAGCATTTACAGAAGTAATTGAAGACGGCCTTGTAGTATCAGACGCTTGCACTTTCTTCGCCGAGCCTACAAAATTCATCATTGAAGCTCATGGCCTTAACTCCGCCAGAGCTGAGTTCAGCTCAGAAGAAATTGAAATCTACTCCGATATAAGCAAAGCTCGTTTCTCTCTAGAGTATCTAAACAAATTCATTAAAGGCTCCAAGATATCATCTCGTGTCACAATTTCTTTCTCTGATAATCATCCAATGAGAATTGACTTCCCAACAGGAAATGTAATGCTTTCTTTCGTCTTAGCCCCAAGAATAGAACAGGACGATTAATATGTCTCTTTCCAATACAATAAAAGTCGGAGCAACTTTATTATCTGTCTCGGGCTTGCTATATTTTGGCAGACAGGCAGACAAAACTTATTCTCCAGATGTTCATAGGGTAATAGCTATTGAAAGGCAATTCAGAGGGAGTAAGGCAAGAGAAGCAGATGAACCAGCTTATAACTTTCTTAAAAAAGAGCATGAAAAACTGATCTCCAATCCGCAGATAAAAGAAAGAGTCAGCGCCTATAAATACAATTCAAATCTCGCCTCTTTTTCCCTTCTTACTTTCGGATTAAGCATAGGTGCCCTCATGCTTCCTTCAAGAATTAAGACATTTCAATAAAATATTAAGTAAGCTTAATTCAATATTTTATCTATTTTATTTACAAATTCATAAGAATCTTCTTTAATAATCTCAGCAATCTCTTTTGTTGTCTGTTTTGTAACACTATATTGTGCAATTTCTCTCTTGTGCCTAGCTCCTGACAGTTTATCCAGCTCGGTCTTTTGAAAGATAGCTTTTTTTAACAATAAAAGAGCTTCTGTATCTAATATGTTTTTCTTTACAAAATATTCTTCTAAAACTTGAATAGTAGCTGTATGATTTTTACTTCTAAAGCCAATCTTAGCAAGCAAAGCCAGAGCAACAGCATACATGGCATAATATCCGCAAACAACTATCCATTCTTCACTATTATAATCTGAAGGAATTTTTAATAAATCTCTTGCTTTCTTACTATTTTGAATTTCTGATAGAATTTTCATAGTAATAAGGTTATGCTTTGCTTTATGAAGATAAGAGTTAGATAACTTCTTTACAGATTCATCTTGTGAAACCTGCCCTCTTCTTATCAGTTCTTTTATTTGATTATTCATATTTATACATCCTATAATAGAATATATCTTCGC
>CAZDJT010000058.1:0-3279 GCA_964505875.1 Candidatus Woesearchaeota archaeon
TTAATCTTTAAAAACCTATTTTATTTAAGAAAGATATGAACTTAAAGAGCTTTTTATACAATTTGCCTGAGGTAAGGCATCCTTCTGAGAAGAAGTTAAGCTTCTCTGTAAAGCTAAAATGGACAATAATTATTTTGCTGGCTTTCTTCATTCTTGCAAATATTCCTCTTTTCGGAATCTCTGCTTCTTCTTTCGGCCAGCTAGAATCTCTTGCAATTTTATTGGGAACAGAATTCGGAAGCATAATCAGCCTGGGAATAGGCCCTATAGTTATGGCTTCTATTATTCTTCAGCTTCTTGTAGGCTCGGGGATATTAAAAATAGATACTAATACATCAGAAGGAAAGAAATATTTTCAGGGTTTACAGAAGCTGGGCGTTCTCTTCTTCATCTTATTTGAGGCTATAATCTACGTAGTAATGGGAGGTTTCCAGCCAGCCTCAGGCTTTGCAGGCGTTGTAATCTTCCAGCTTGTTCTGGGAGGTTTAGCAATAATGTTTATGGATGAAGTCAGCACTAAATGGGGCTTCGGTTCAGGAATATCTCTTTTCATCTTAGCAGGAGTTGCTTGGAGATTATTTACAGGCCTCTTCCAGTTTATAGGACCGACAGGAGAAAACTGCCTTGTGAACTTTGGCTCCACACCATGCGTGGGAAAAGTTCTGGTTTTAGTCAGCTCCTTTATAACGCAAAATCCTCAAGGAGCTTTGGCTGCACTTGCAACAATTCTCGCAACAGTCTTTATCTTCAGCATTGTTGTCTGGGCGCAGAGTCTTAAAGTGGAAATTCCTTTAAGTTTTAACAAACTTCGCGGTTATGGGATGAAATGGCCCTTAGCTTTCTTCTATGCTTCAGTTATCCCAGTTATTCTTACTGCTGCATTAGTGGCAAACGTTCAATGGTTCGGCATACTTGTTGAGAAAAGATTCGGAGATTCACTTGTAACAAATATAATGGGGCATTTCTCAAACGGTCAGCCAATCTCTGGTTTTGCCTTCTGGGTTAGCTCCTCAAATATTGTAGAATTATTAATTAATGATATATTATCCAGCAAATATATTATTCAAGCGGGAACGCACATTCTTTTCTTCATGTTAGTCTCAACAGTCTTCGCAGTCTTCTGGGTAAAGACATCAGGAATGGATGAATCAAGCCAAGCCAAGAAAATCCTTGCTTCAGGATTGCAAATATCAGGTTTCAGAAAAGATGAGAGAATTTTGGAATCAATCTTAAGCAGATATATTCTTCCTTTGACAATAATGGGCGGTCTAGCTATTGGAGCCTTAGCTGCTTTAAGCGATAGTCTTGGCGCATTAACTTCTGGAACAGCAATTCTTCTGGCAGTTATGATTAGCTATCAATTCTATCAGAATATCGCCCAGCAGCACGCAATGGATATGCATCCCGCTCTTAGAAAGATAATAGGATAATATATTCAATCTGTCTTAATGATAATTAATCTAGCTTCTTAGATAATAATTAGTATAAAGTAAAAACTATAGCTTTAATAATCATAAATTTCTATTATATCTGTTAAAACAAAGCAGGTAAAATGAAAGGATTTAAATTAATATTTCTTGTAATGTTCGCATCTTTAGCAGTTGCTTTCCTTTGGGACAACATTCCAATAATAAAGGATTCTGTGCATTTTGTTCTTAATCCAACTGCAGGAAAACTTCTTGACTTAAATGTTGTATTCGGCTTGTTGATAATAACTGCCTTTCTTGCACTTGTGACAACGCTCTTCCAAAAATATACAACTGACCAAGCCACTCTAAAAGCTCTGAAGGAAGAGCAGAAAAAACTGCAGGAAGATATTAAGACATACAAAGAGCATCCGGATAAATTAATGCATTCTCAGAAAAGACAGCTGGAAATTGCAGGCGAGATGATTCCTTTAACAATGCGTCCTCTAATATTTACTTCAATTCCTTTCATTCTCTTCATAAGATGGTTTAGTGATTATTTCATTGGTAATCCTGTGAAAGTTCTGGGTATGAACTGGATTTGGGCATATTTAATCTTCAGCATTATCTTTTCAAGCATATTCAGAAAGATTCTGAAGGTTCACTAAATCTCAACGAAACTTTTCCTTTCTATCATTGCAACAATTCTCGCAGTTTCTGTAATGAGCTGACATGCAAAGCAATTCAAGTTGTATAGGGCCAGAGTGAGCTGCTACTTCTACACTATTCTCATTAGGTCTATTTAGCCTTTAATTTATATCCTGCTTTTCTTCTAAGAATATCAGCTTTCTGATGACAAAAGTAGAAGCTATTTCCTATTTTATCAAGAAAAGGACATTTTTCAGGACATTGTTGAGCTTCCAAATCACGAATCCGCAATAATTCTGAATCAACAATTAATTCATCAAAGTTAGCTACAGTTTTACCTGCGCGGAGAATATCAAGGGGAATATTTGGCTCATGTATACCGGTAACGCTAAATATCTCTGTTATCATTAAATTCAGCTAAGAAATCACTTTATATATTTTTTCAAATCGTCGCCCTGCATTCTCACAAGTTTTCCTTCTCCGCTCTTAACATATCCTGCTTCAAATCTCTGAACTTCAAAGTTCTTGTCAAAAATATCTTTGAATATCTTAAGGCCGAACTTAATTCCCTCTTCAACTGTCATGTCTTCTCTGTAATCTTTTCTCAGAATCTCTTTTATCTTCTCATCATTTTCTCCGATTGCATTTGCTTTGTAAGCGAAGAAGTTTCCAGTTACATCAGAAGTGTATAGGTGCGGCTTTCCCTTGCTTACTCCAGCTATAAGAACAGCAACACCATAAGGTCTTGCTCCGCCATATTGAGTAAACATTTGTTTTCTATCAGCAATCATTCTTATTATCAAAATAGGGTCTATAGGAGAATCATAACTAACTCTATTCTGCTGAGATAGTATTTGCGCCTGCTCCATCAATATTCTTGCATCTGATAAAATTCCAGCAGCAGTGCCTGCAATATGCTCATCAACTTCAAATATCTTGTTTGCAGACTCAGGAGCAATCAACTTGTCTCTTATTCTCTTGTCAGCGACAATTACAACTCCATCTTTGCATACAATTCCTATGCTTGCGCTTCCCAGTCTTACAGTCTTCTCTGCATATTCAACTTGAAGAAGATGCCCATCTGGGGAGAACATAGTCGCGGCTCTGTCGTAGCCCATTGCCTGATGCTGCATTTCTGTTGGTATATCCATGATTAGAAAATCCTCTTAATTTGTCTGATGAAATAAGCTATTTAAGCTTTATGCATTATTAATTTCACCATCAA
>CAZDJT010000059.1:0-3276 GCA_964505875.1 Candidatus Woesearchaeota archaeon
TATTAGTTCATGAATTGCCGAAGTAAGTTCATATTCTCCTCTTACTGGGTGTGGCCTTCAAACTTCCTTTAAGAAAGTGGTCGAGGCCATACAAACAAGTAAAATTTGTTTTTAAAGATTATTGTCTTCTAAGTTTGTCTAAAAGTCCTTTGTTAAGTTCTCTTGCAACTATATCAGTTATAGCAGGCACTCCTGCATTTTTCAATACTTCTGGGATATTTTTAGAGTTCGCTTTTCCTATTTCTGTCAAACTGTAGCCATTTTTTTGCACGCTGGCTGCGCCATCTCCCAACACCCCGAAAGCCCTACTGGACCTGCCCAAGTTCCTGCCATCGCAGTCGAGGAAAGACACGCCCGGAGGACAACTGAACCACAAGTAATTAACAGTCGCCTTTTCTTCAAAATCTCCTTTGAAATTATAGAAATGTATTGTTCCTTCGGTAAACTTATCAAAATAAGAGGCATTTTGTTTTCTCAATAAAAATCTTGCTTCATCCATTTCAGGAGTTAAACTAAAGTCTTCAGTTTGAGAAACAAAATTTGCAGTTCTATCTTCTGGCTCTATGCCTGTTTCAGCTTGTGCAATTGCCTCAGCAGCTTCATAAATTTCCTTGCCTAATGTGAAATATTCATTTTTTCTATGAGAATTTACCGCTAAAACTGCCATTAAATGATTCATTAATGGAGAATTTCTGAATAAGATAGTTTTACCGCCTTTAATTGCAATTGGAGCAATATTTGTCCTTGAATAGCTGTCAGAAATGCCTGCAAGTCTTATCTGTGCTATTTCCTCAGGCGTTGCAATAGTCTTTATTCCTACTTTCTCAAATGCTTGAAGCTGTTCGTCTAAAGGAGCGTCTATTCTGTAAATAATTCCAAGTCCTTTAACTTCATCAATTTTCTGTGCTTCATTTGTCATGCTTTTCTCACAAAATATAAGTATTTAAACCTTTCTATCTGTAACTACTTAATAGTTAAGATATAAAGATAGATTCTCACCAATCTAACTTATTTAACAGAATCGTTAGCAAGATAATAATTTTTCTTATTTTTCATCTACCAATCAATCTTAACCTTAGCAAGAATCTTAGCTACGCTTTCTATATCTGTCTTTCCAGTTAAATCAAGAACTGGCTCATGAGAAGGAATTACTTTTACAGGAACAGAATACTTAGATATTAGTTCATGAATTGCCGAAGTAAGTTCATATTCTCCTCTTACTGGGTGTGGCTTTATGTTTTTGCACGAAATGAATATAGCTGGAGTAAAACGAAAACAGCTCATGCTTACATGAATATTACCATTTATAGAATATTTCTCAGGATTTTCTGGCTTTTCCACAATGTTCTTCATTCTGAAGTCAGAATCAAAATCTACTATTCCAAATCTCTTTATTCTCTCAGCAGGAATATTTCCTTTTCTTACAAGTGCTTTGCTCTCATGAACAATCATATAACACTCTCCTTCCCTTGCTTCTCTTAAAGCCTGTAAATCTTTTACAGAATACAAGTTATCGCAATTAACCATGCAGAAAGAGTCTTTTCCAGCAAAAGTGTTGGCGGCAAGTAGGGCGTTACCTGTCCCCAAAGGCTTTTCCTGCAAAGCATAACTTATACTAACTCCTTTTCTTGCAAGTCTTTCTTTATGTTTTTCATAATATTCTCTTATTGATTCAGTGTTAGGTCCAAGAACCAAGCAAAGGTCTGTAAAACCCGCTTTTATTATATTATGTATGCAATAATCCAAGAAAGGTCTATCATTAATAGGGATTAAAGCTTTTATTCCAGAGTCAGCAACTTTTCGGGTATTCTCATCCAGTCTTGTCTGTTGGCTTTCTGCCTGCATTCTCTTTCCAACTCCTCCAGCAAGAATGACCATTTTGTTTATCATAGCTTATTGTCAGAAAACCAGCTTTAAATTCTTTGTGAAGAAAAGTTTTATATGATGATTGTCACAAATCATCCGCAAGTAAATACAATAATGCCTTATTCAATTAAATCATTAATAAATAAAACATAACCTAATAATCTGGTTCTTATTGTATTAATAATCAGCTCTAAATATATCTAATCTTCACTTAACAAACTTCTTATCATAACTTTTTATGTATGATATTATAGTAACAACGCTGACAAATAAGAGAATCAGATTAATTTCAGCCATTCTAAGAAGATAAAACAATAAAGAAAGTAAGAAAGATACAACAAATAGCAAACTAAACCATTTCCTTCTTTGCACCAGCTCATCTCTAGCTATATAAGCAAGAAGAAAACCTAGAGGAATTGCAAGCAAGGCAACAATTATATATTCAATCATATCCTTATTCAACAAACAAGATATATAAATTTATTTTATCCAATCTCTTTGCAAATCTTGTCTATCTCTTCTGCAACATCAAAATCCTTGTCAGTAAGACCATGAGCATCATGTGTGGTCATAGTCAGTCTAACAGTCGTGTATTCAATAAGCATTGTTGGATGATGATTATACTTCTGGGCTATCTGCGCAACATCATTGACGAATTCCATAGCTTCAATGAAATTATTCAAACTAACTTCTTTCATTATTGCATTCCCTTCCAGCGCCCAGTCTTTAAGATTAACCATTCTCTGCTGTATTTTAGCCAAGGGCAGCGCTTCTACTATTTCATCCATATAAATCTACAATAATCAAAGTTAATAAGGTTTTCTTCACTATAGTTTTATATATACCTTCTTCTATAAGATAAATAATGATAAAAGTAGTGGTAGATGGCGGTCCAGGAACTGGTAAAACAAGCATAATAAAGGAACTAAAAAAAAGAGGCTATCCAGTCGCTCCAGAAGCAGCAAGAATAATTCTTCACAGAAGTAAGCACAGGGGAAAAAATCTGTCGAAAGCCCAACTTAAAGATATTCAGAAGAAGATATGGAACTTATCAATATTAGAATATCGTTCTGCTGTAAAAGAGTCAAAGCACCATGTTCTTTTCTTTGATAGAGGAGTTTTTTCAAGCCTTAGTTATCTTATTTTGGCTAAGATACAAATACCTAGGTTTATGATAAAACAGGCAGAGCTGGTAATTTATGACTCTATCTTTATCTCTCACCCTCTTCCGAAGAGATTTTACATGAACGATAATGTTAGAAAAGAAGACTACACAACATCAATAAAGATTCATAAGAAGATAATCCATTCCTATAAGAAGTTAGGGTATAAACCTGTTATCGTCCCCTTCGGAACAGTAAAGCAAAGAACTGACTTTATATTAAAGGCCCTGAGGAAAGAGCTAAAGAT
>CAZDJT010000060.1:0-3197 GCA_964505875.1 Candidatus Woesearchaeota archaeon
GGTAATTCATACTTCATTTTCAGATATAAAAGAGGTTTGTTATAAATCTTTCTAAGTTAAATAAAAATCAAACACTAAGCTCTGTATTATCTCAAGAAGCCGTAGCACAAAAAGGACAGAAAAAGTCTGAAAATTCTATTGCTGTTGCTTTAGCAGAAGCCATTCCGACAGTATGAGCATTCTCCAAAGATATTTTAGAAGTATCAGCTAAAACTCAATTATCAGTCGGCGGCTGTTGAACAGTAGAAGGAGCAGAACCATCAAGAGGTACAAGAGATTGAGCATCCAAACCGTATTTTCCATCAAGAGTTACATAGGCATCTACTGCCTGCCCGCCAATGCTAAGAGAAACTTTATACAATTCTCCTTCTTTATCAGTAGAGACTAGTGTTGCAGTCTCGCTTCCTTGTGCATTAATAAATTTAACAAGCCCATCAGCAGCTTTCTTCGCTCCAATACCCGAAGAACTGCCAGAACCAAAAATAAGCATTAAAATAATTACAACAACAAGAACAGCAGTAGAAACAATCCACAAATTAGAACGAAGCTTCTTCACAATTCCTCCAATAGAGATATCAACCATTTGCCCTTTTTTTCCAACCATATTCGATTTAGATAAAAGTGATTTAAAAACCTTTTGAAAGATTGCTCGTTATTTTAGCAGGAAAAATAGACAAGATTTAATAAACTCTTTATCATCAATATGTATTATGCCATACGATATAATACTCGGAAGAGATTCAGCAGATAAAGAAAGATTCGGCAATAAGGGCCTAATAAATATAGGAAAAGGGTATGTAAAAATGGGAAATTACACTTCTATGTCAAATAATATTCTTCTTGACATTGCCAGAAGCCACGTAATTCTCGTTGCTGGAAAAAGAGGATCTGGAAAAAGCTACTCAATTGGTGTAATAGCTGAAGAGCTTGCCTCGCTTCCAAAGGAAAATGCAGAAAATATAGCTTCAATAATCTTTGATACTATGGGAATATTCTGGACTATGAAATATGAAAACGAGAAGGACAAAACTCTGCTGGATGAGTGGAAGCTAAAGACAAAATCCTTGCCTGTAAAAGTTTTCGTCCCTTTTGGCAAAGTTGAAGAATACAAAGAAAGAGGAATTCCAATAGATTCCACTTTCGCTCTTAGAGCTTCAGAGCTTGAGGCAGAAGATTGGATAACTATATTCAACCTTGAAATGACTTCACTGACAGGCGTCCTAATAGAAAAAATTGTAAGTGAACTGAGAGAGAAAATAAAATATTTCTCAATATCTGACATTCAGTCAGCAATAGAAAAAGACGAAAAAGCAAGTAAAGAAGCTAAAGAAGTGGCGTTCTCTCTTTTCAAAGCCGCGGAAACCTGGGGAATATTTTCAAAAACAAAAGAAGGAACAGAAGTAAAAGACCTTATTCTTGCTGGAAAAACTTCAGTCCTTGACATCTCAGTCTACAGCTCAACTTCTGCTTTTAACATCCGCGCTTTAGTAATAAGCATAATATCTAGAAAGATATTTACAAATAGAATGGATTCAAGAAAGAAAGAGGAACTTGCTGCAATAAGACAAGGGCAAGATTATCTGTCTTATGGAAATAAAAAAGAAGACCCTCTAGTCTGGATTTTCATAGATGAAGCTCATGAATTTTTGCCAAAAACAGGAAAAACTCCTGCAACGGAAGCTCTGATTCAATTGCTAAGAGAAGGCAGACAGCCTGGAATTTCTTTAGTTATGGCAACTCAGCAGCCAGGGCAGATTCATAGAGATGCTATGAGTCAGTCGGATATAGTAATCTCACATAGAGTAACAGCCAAAGCAGACATAGAAGCACTCAATGAAATAATGCAAACTTATCTCTTAGAAAACATTCAGCAGAAAATGGATGACCTTCCATCCTTAAAAGGCTCTGCCATAATCCTGGACGACAACTCAGAAAGAATCTATCCAATCCGTATTCGTCCCAGATTCACATGGCATGGCGGCGAAGCTCCCGTTTCCATAAAGACGGATGTAAAGCTTTAAATAACTATTTTCTTGCGAATATAATATGAAAGAAGCACAAAAAGCAATAGTAAAAGGACTGATAAAATCAGCAGTGCAAACTCTTCCATTAGGAAGAGATAGAATAAATCCAGATATTAGTAGAAATAGATATCTCACTGTTCTTGCACACCCAGATGATGAAACGCTAATTGCTGGAATAGTTCAAAGAATATCAAGATATAGTGAAAATCCTGCTTTTGTTGTATTTACAAATGGAAATGGCAACACAGCTCAAGAAAGACTGCCAGAATTAATAAAATCTTTAAGAAATTTAGGATATGATGGGGAAGTAACTTGCTTAATGAAAGAGAAAGATATAACGTCTTTAGCGTGTATTCCACATTTATCAGAACAACTAGAAGTTTCTGATAATGACTTAGCAAGACTATCAATTAGAGTTGGGGAGCAAGTTAATTCTATTGAAAGAAAAATAATAGAGAGTAGAGCTAATACTATTCTAGTTCCAGATTATGCTGGAGGGCATATAGTTCATGATATAACGCAAATGGCTACAGTAATTGCCGCGAGAAGAGTCTCAAAAAGAAGATTAATAGAGGTTTTAGAGTTTCCACAATATTTTATATCAAGTTCAAAGAGAGATATTAGACCTAAAAGAATAAGGGAGCTTATAAAAAAAGCTGGAGAAGGAGATAATTCAGCAGGAGAAGAGCTAGAAACACAGATGAAAAGTACAGAATTTGCTTTAGGTAAATTCTCACCAGGTATAAAAGAAAACTTCTCGGACAGCCAGATAGGAATGCAATCAGGAACAATCCATTTAACTATGCCGGAATTTATAAGAAAATTAAAGAGTTATCTAACTTATAAAAATGGAAGCCAGGATAAATCTCTCGCAAGACTAACTTCAAATTCAAACAGTATAGGGGATTTATCGCTTGAACATCTAAGAAGAGTTCCTTTTGATAGAGATTACACTATTCCACCATCAACTGGCCTTTTCCTATATGAAATAGTATCACATCGGCCATTTGCAAGATTCAGCACATTTAAGAAATTGTATGAAAGATTAGCGGAATAATATCAATCTTTCTTAAAAGAAAGCCTTAAAAACTCGCTTAATAGAGAAAAACCATGGCAAGATTAGCACATCCTGAATTTTATCATGTAAAGGCTCAAGACAGAAAGAATAATGCA
>CAZDJT010000061.1:0-3060 GCA_964505875.1 Candidatus Woesearchaeota archaeon
ACCATCTTTCTTCAAAATCAGAGAAAAACAATATATTTAAGGATTCCTAAGATAAAATATTAATCTTTTCCTAATCAAATCACCCCTTAATAAACTTTATTCGGAAGCTAAAATAAGTTAAAAAAAATAAAAAAAATGAGTAAACTTAGTAGTAGCTTTCTCCGAATTCTTCTGCCTTTTCAGGTTTCCTTGTAAGCAATACAATCAGCACAACAAGAAGAACAACAAAGATTATTGCAAGAATTACTGTTAATACAACAGTAGCGTTTCCTGCGCCTTTGCTACCTTCAATGTTTGCTGCGTATGCTTGTCTTTTGACAAGCTGTGCGTCAGAGTATACATTAACTGCAAAGTCATAGCTTCCTGCTTTTGAGGCAGATGCTGCAACTTTTACAGTCTTGCTTGTTCCGGCTGGAATAGCAACAACTGAATCATCTGAGCTAAGCGAAAGTCCGCTTGGAGCTTCAAATGACAGCTGGTATACCTTAACGTTGCTTCCAGAGTTTACTAGTGTTAGACTATATTCAGCGCTATCTCCAGCAGCAAATGTTTTGCTGTTTACAGGGGATACCACCATACTGTCTTCGCTAGCTCCAGTAACAGCAATCTTTCTGACTGCTGTTGAAGAAGAGTCAGCGTTGTAAGCTTCTAGCTGCACCGTGTAGATGCCTGCTTGAGCGCTTGACGGAATATTCAGGAACATCCTTCTTTCGGCTGCGTCCTGTCTGCTTCCATCAACACTGTCTTCTCCCTGATCAACTGCGGATAGGTCACCAAAGTATGCCTTTCTTTCTATACCTAGAGCAGGTATTGAAACTCTGACAAACGTGTCTTCAGCTAAGTGTCTTCCTGTATTCTTTAGAACAATATTCAAAGAAACACTGTCACCAGCTTTGACTTGGTTATCCATAGATACATCAAGAATCGCTACATTGTAGGATTCTCTTTGTGTCAAAAGATTGATAGTTTCTCTGTCTCCAATTCCGTTTTCTTGGTTTTCAACAGTAATCTCCAGTGAGTATTTCTCATCTGGGTTAATGTCTGATGGGACAACCAGAGCGATTAATGCTGTATAGGTGTTACCCTTTACAACGTCAAATATCTCTGAAGAAACCACGTAATCTTTTCCGCCAACTAGATCAGCTTTCACTCTGACGAATGAGGCATTAGATGTTGCGTCAAAAATTACTCTTACAGGGACTGTTTGTCCCGCAAAAGCAGCAATGCCTGTAACTGAGTTAAGACCTTCAGCTCCAGCGATTTCAACGCTTCTAATGTTTGCAAACGCGCTTACATTAACAGTCATTAAAACTGCCAATGCAAGTACTGCAACAAGTGAAACCATCAATTTGGTTATTTTCATGGTTATCATGGTAAATTTAGTTATTACTACAATACTTTTCCCCTATATAAACTTAATGGTGACAACACATTAAATGCAATTATATAATGACAGATAAGCTAAATATTTATATACCTTTATACCAAGGTATACCAAGATGGAAGCAGATAAACAAAAAGGTACAGAAGTAGAGAAAGGTAAGATAACGACGATAAAGCTTTCAGAGGGGACAAAGAAGAGAGTTGACCATCTTAGAATATATAATAGGGAAACTTATGAAGATATTATCAACAGACTGCTTGACTTGCTTAACACAATCAGAGTAAATCCAGGACACGCAAGGATGAAGCTAATTAAGCTGGAAAAAGAGAGAAAGAGAAATATAAAATAATATGAGGGTAAATAGTAAATCTATTAGTAAAGAATTAAAGCCAAAAAATATAGCTCTAATAAAAGCTAGAAATAATTTGAATCTTACTCTTGAAAAAGCAGGAAGAATGATAGGTATAAATGCTACAGCATTGAGTGCTTTTGAACATCTCCGTAAATATCCTTCAAGAGTAACACAAGAAAGGATTTGCAATTTTTATAGGAAGAAAGGAGAATTTTTATACGAGCCAGATGTTTTTCCTGAATCAATGCACACTTCTAAAAGATATGATGTTAATCCTATAGAAGAATTCATATCTCTTAATAAAATTGTAAATTTACATGAAAGAGGAGAAACTCTTCTAGAGTTCCAAGAATCAGTTTGTGATTTAGTAATCCAAAAAGAGACATTTGAAGCACTTTATCAAGCACTTAATCGTCTCCCAGTAAGAAAGCAAGAAGTATTAATACAAAGATATGGGCTTGATGGAAAAGCGAAGAGTTATGCGGAAATTGGTAGATTTCTTGATAATATGGCTACCAAAAATTTAGGAGTTACTAGAGATAGAACAAGACAAATATTATTTAGCGCTTTAAGAGACTTGAGAAGCATATTAAAAAATGAAAATCCGCTAGAAAATTAAATATGATAAATTTATTTAGAATAAAATGAACCGAGAACAACTTCTAATTTTAGTCCATCCTCTTTGCAGGCACTATCAAAGATTGGAGCTTGCAGATAGAAGAGGCGATGCTTTAGATGCGCAAGGGCTTAAGAGAGTTGATGGCTATTTACATCTTGTCGCACAGACTCTAGATGATGAAAGAAGAGAAGTAATAATAATGGAAGAAGCACAACAGTTTGATTTGGTTAATAAAATAAAAGAGAAGCTAAATCCTAAAGCAAGAGTAATTATTATACCAACAAAAGAATGTAGGCCTGAGCCAGTTGATGGCTGGTCTGCTTTATTTGACAGAACTAAACCATACAAAAATCAAACAATAAATCTTGGAGATGGCTATTATTGGACAGGTAAAAACAAAAGTCTATCTGAAAATGGCGGGCCTGACTGTGCAGGCTTTGTTCATCAAAAATTGCTGAGCAAAGGGTATAAAGTAGAACTTGAAAGACCTCTTATATTTCCAGAGCTAAGATAATTATTATTTATAATATTATTCTAACACCTTATAATTTATTAAAATGTTATAGATTTTCTAAGCAAGATAATAATGATATATTGAATTTGTTTGATAGATAATTATTTCTTTTCCTTACACTACTTAATCTTCTCCCAAATCTTCATCCCTTCAACACTATCTTCAACCATATCAGGACTCTCATTAATTAT
>CAZDJT010000062.1:0-2892 GCA_964505875.1 Candidatus Woesearchaeota archaeon
GCAGCTACACCGCCTATCGGAAAACCGTAGCCTTGATGTGCGTCGGGCATTGCAATGCTTTTTTCTACAATTCCTGGCAGTTGAGCTACGTTCTTGACTTGCTCTATTGTCTTTCCGTCTTCCTTTATGTTCTTCATGAGCAAGTCTGATGCGAAGATGACTCCTGGGACTAGCATCTTTCCTTCTTTCTCAACTTCCCATATGTTTTCTTCTATTTTCTTTAACATTTTCTTTCTTAGTTGTCTGACTATTTAAAATTACTCGCTTACAAACTTTTATAAATGATATGTTTTTACCTTTATTATGGTAACTAGTCATCCTTCTCTTTTAGATAAGCTTAGAGATGATAGATTTGAAGAATTGAATGTAGGTCTTGGGCTAGGAGGTATTAATACAAGAGTGCAAGTTGATAAAAATACTGGAAACAAGTCAATTACTATTGGTAATTTAGTTCTTAATTATAATTCTCAGCTTTTTGATGAACACTCTCTTTTATATGTTAACGAACAAACTCTAGCCCATCTTTTATATAGAGATATTGTAAAGAAGCAATTTTCTTCTTATCGTGATTCTCCTTTGTTTGGTCAAGAAAAAGATATGAATGAACTCATGCAATTTCTTTCTCAGAATTCTGCTAGAAGAGTTGCAAAGGTAGCCCGAATATTATCTGAACCTATTTTCTGGCTTAAACTTGGAACATTTAGAGGTTACTTTCAGCAGATTCTGAAGAAAAGTGAGGATTCATTGGAAGGGCATAGACTTATTGAACAGGTAATAGATGATGGGCGAGAATTTATTCAAGATAAAATTACTGAATCGCGAGGAAAGTTGCCTTCTAAAGTTATTGCTTCTTTAGAAAATTGGGAAGGAATTCAGGGAGAAATATCCAATACATATGGGAGAATAGTTAATCTTGCTAATAGAGAGTTAAAATTTCATAAAATGATGACTGAGCTATTTTATCCTTCTTCTTAAACATCCATAACAAATATGGCTTGCCAGCCAGATTTTGTTTTTGTTATCTCCATTTCTGAATATGTTGCTGCTTTGACTTGCTGTAGTGTTTGCTTCTTAACTTCATCACCATAAACTTCCGCTTTAAGATTATTTCCTCTTAGGAAAACGGAAGCTTTTGTTACCATAAAACTTTCTGCATCTAAAAGATAGATAATTTCGTCTAAGAAATTGTAAAGCAGAGATTTTATGTCCTCTCCCTTTACTTCTATAGTCTTTCCCTTGATGCTTTTTATCTTCTCTCCAGCAGATATATAATTTGATAGAGCAAGAGCCGAGTTTTCAAATACTTCATCCAGTGTTGTTCCCACTACTTTGAACTTTATATCTGCTTCATGGTCAAGCATTTCGTATTTCTCACTCATTTTCTTTCTAGGATTCGGATATATAAAAGCCTTTGGAAGCAATTTTATAAACTTGATATTATATATATTATTATGAAAGTATGGGATTTTGTATTAATTTTACTAATAATTGCTCTTCTTGGAGGAGCATATTATTTCTGGAATGAAATAAAAAAAGATAAGATTAATTATCAAGGATTTTCTGCCGACTTAACTGCTGGAATTGATTCTAATAAGATGCAATTCTATCCTAATATGAGATTTACGGATAGGACAATAAGTTATTCTTTCGCTGATAAATGCCGTGCGAGCAAGAGAAGCGATGTTCGAGAAGCTTTTTCTATCTTAGACAGCAAGACGGACTTAAGTTTTGTTGAGAAAAATGGAGGAGAAATAAGCATTTTGTGCTCAGAAATTTCTCCTTTGCCTGAAGAAGAAGGGCATTTTGTAGCTGGAGAAGGCGGTCCTACAAAGATAATAAATACAACAAGATATTCAGTAATTCTTGCTGCTAAAGTCTCTTTGTATCGAGATGAGAAGTGTGAGACTCCGAATGTTGCAATTCATGAGATTCTTCATGCTTTGGGATTTGACCATCAGGCGTCTGAGGAAAGCATAATGTATCCTATTGCCGATTGCAAGCAGCAGATTCCTGAATCTATTATTAATGAAATAAATTCTCTTTATAAAATGGATAAGAAAACTGATTTAGCTATAGCTAGCGTCTCCGCGAATCGCAGCAGACTTTACTTGAATTTTGATATAGCCATAACTAACATAGGGCTTGATGAATCCGGAAAGGCGGAATTGATGATTTATTCTAACGGAGAATTGGCAAAGACATTTGATGAGGTCGGGGCCCTGGATATTGGTGTTGTCAAGTCATTATCCGTGCAGAACTTGAGAATTCCTTACAAGTTTGGCAATATTACTTTTGTTGTTTCCGGAGAAAAGCAAGAAATAACTCTAGAAAATAATAAAGCAGTTTTAGTCTTGCCGACAGAGTAATCTTTAAATAGATGGCAAACTATGCATAATCTGTTTTAACATAAAAGATGGCGGATCGACAAGAGATAATTAAGGAGAGGGTTGAAGTTACTGGGATAGTTGACTTCAAGGGATTTTATAGCTACGCTAATACCTGGCTTGTTGAGGAAGATTATACTGTTGCAGAAGAGTCTTATTCTGAGAAGCTTGTGGGGAACGCGAAGGAGCTTAATATAATGTGGAAAGCGTTCAAAGAATTTTCTGATTACTTTAAAGCAGAGTTGAGAATAAAATTTGATGTCAAAGATTTGAAAGATGTTGAAGTTGAGATAGATGGCAAGAAGAAAAAGATGAACAATGGAAGAGTTTGGATGGAGATTAAAGGGCTTCTTGTAAAAGATATGGAGAGCAGATGGGATTCAACCCCTTTCAACAGATTTATCAGGGATATTTACAACAAATATATCATTCCCAGCAGAATTGATACAATGGAAGAGAAGATAAAAGCAGACGTAAGATTGTATAAAGATGAGCTTAAGGCTTTTGC
>CAZDJT010000063.1:0-2806 GCA_964505875.1 Candidatus Woesearchaeota archaeon
CTCTAAAATATCAAATTCATCAGTCATATATTTTCTTTTTGATATATTACTTATATATTTTACTATTGTTAATCCTAATCAGTCGTAATAGTTAAAAAGCTTGTTTCTGACCAATAATTATGGAAAATAAGCGAATAATCATGCTAATTATTGTAATCGCAGTAATAGCTTTTGGTTTAGGATTATTATTTAATCACTTAGTTTTTACAGGAAAAGTTATTTCTGATAGCAATGCGGGTAACTATTCATGGACAACGGCAATATGCAACTCTCAGAATGAATGCATAGATGTTCATGTTTTCTGTGAAGACGGGAAAGTTGTAAGCATGCAACCAGTTTCTAATCTTACTAGATTCGGAGAAAAATGGGAAGATCCAAGATTGGAAGTCGACAAGAAGTTTTGTGAATAATAAGAATTAAAAACTATGTTAGGCAATTACGTTTATGGAAGGTTGTATTTTTTGCAATATTGTTTCTGGAAAGGCGCCGTGTCACAAAATATGGGAAGATGAAAAACATTTGGCTTTCTTGAGCATATTTCCTAATACTGAAGGATTCAGCGTTGTTATTTCCAAGAAGCATTATTCTAGTTATGTTTTTGACTTGCCTGATAATGTTTTAAAAGAGCTGGTTATCGCAACTAAGAAAGTTGCTAAGCTTCTTGACAGAACACTTGAAGATGTTGGAAGAACTGGAATGATATTTGAAGGATTTGGAGTTGATCACTTACATGCTAAGCTTTTTCCAATGCATGGGACAAAAGATATAGGAAAGTGGAAACCTCTTAAGAGTTCAGTAGATAAATATTTTGACAAATATGAAGGATATATTTCCAGCCATGATTATAAGAGAGAAGATGACAAAAAGCTTGCTAAAATAGCTGAGAAGATAAGAGACAAAAAGCATTAAAAACCTAAGTTTTCTAGAAAGAATATGGCTGATTTGATTAAACTGAATAAAGAAAGGAAAGATATTGGAAGTATAACTGAAAAAGATGATGGAGAAGAGGTAACTATTGCTGGCTGGCTTTATGATGACAGAGATTTAGGAAAGCTGAGATTTATACTTTTGAGAGACATAACTGGAGAGATACAAGTAACTGGATTTAAAGGAGAGACAAAAGATGAAGTTTTCAAGAAGATGAAAGCTTCAAGAGAGAGCGTCCTTCTCATTAAAGGGACGGTTAAGAAAAGTGCTAAAGCTCCTGGAGGAAGAGAGATAAATCCTAAGGAGATTGAAGTTCTTGCACAAGCAGAGCAGCCTTTGCCTATTGATGTAACTGATTTTTCGAAAACAGAGCTGCCTAAGAGACTTGATTATAGATTCTTGGATTTGCATAGAAGAAAGACACAGGCGATATTCAAGATACAGAATGAGATATCCAATTCTTTTAGAGAGCATTTTTATAAGAAAAAATATATTGAAATGCAGCCTCCTTGTGTTATTTCCGCGGCTTCAGAAGGAGGTACAGAACTATTTTCGGTTCAGTATTTTGAGAAAAAAGCTTTTCTTGCACAAAGTCCACAGCTTTACAAACAGATGCTTGCTTGTTCTCTGGAAAAGACATTTATGATTACTCCAGTTTGGAGAGCAGAGAAGCATAACACTACAAGACACATAAATGAAATAAGGCAGATGGATATTGAAGTTGCTTTTATGGATCAAATTGGAATTATGAAAGAGCTTGAAGAAGTTATAATATATATTGTTGAGAGAGTTATAGAAAATTGCAGCTCTGAACTTAATTTACTAGGAATAAAGCTGAGAGTTCCTAAAGGAGTTTATTTGAATTATGAAGAGGCTATAAAAAAAGTTAAAGGCAAAATGGGCGAAGATTTTAATCCAGAACAAGAAAAGAAATTATGCGAGATGTATCCTGGAGACCTTGTATTTACTTATTCTTGGCCTACTTCAATAAAACCTTTTTATATCATGCCTAAAGATGGAGAGAAAGATGCAAAAGAGAGTTGTGGATTTGATGCACTTTATGGTGGAGTTGAGATCTCCTCTGGCGGACAGAGAATTCATATTCCAGAATTACTTATTGAAAGAGTAAAGGCAAAAGGAATTAATCCTAAGGGAATGAAAGATTATATCGATTCTTTCCGCTACGGCGCTCCTCCTCACTCTGGCTGGAGTCTGGGACTTGAAAGATTGACACAGATTATATGCGGTCTTGACAATGTAAAAGAAGCGACTCTATTTCCAAGAGATAGAGACAGATTGACTCCTTAAATAAATTTATAAATCATCTTTAATCCTTGATAAACATGATAGAAGAAAAGAAGAAAGAGGCAATTGAAAAAGAAGCAAGAGAGATTCTTAGCAAGTTTAGCAAAACACTTTCTAAAGTAAAATTTAAGGCTAAAGAGGAGAAGGAAGGCTTGAGTGGATTTAGAGAGGAGAAAGAAGGAGATAATGCAGATTTGGAATTTAGAGAGAGAATGTTTGCTAACGCATCTTCTAAAGATGGAGATTTTATAATTGCGGAAAAGAAGAAATGGTAATTAAACATAAAAAGGATAAAGGAATGTCGCAAAAAGAAATATCTAATGAGATTGATTTGGTTGAATCTGAAATTAGCAGCAAGGATAAAGCGGAGGCAGTGCAGATAACGGCTTCAAAACCGATATCAAAGATAAAGAAGGGAGATAAGATTAAAATAGATGACAAGGAATACTGGACGAATGTAAAAGCCAAAGATGAGAGTTGTAACCCGACTTCTGGAAATACAAAAAGTTCAAGCTGCGGGAATTGCAATTATTTATCTGGAAGCTATTGCAGATCTGAATCTGTTGCTGGCGGG
>CAZDJT010000064.1:0-2535 GCA_964505875.1 Candidatus Woesearchaeota archaeon
TCATCTCAGCATAATAGCTTCGCTTAATCCATCAAAATGTCCGTCTTTTGTTAATATTTTTACTTTTTTATCTATCGCCGTCATTAAGATTATAGCATCAACAAAGCCAAAATTTTTTTCTCTTTTTCTTTGCTCATTATATAATCTGCCAAATTGTAGAAGTAAAGACTCGTTTATTCCCAATATCTCTGATTTAAATTTTATAAAACTGAGATATTGCTTAAAATCCCATTCTTCTTTATCTGCTTTGTAGCTTAGCTCAAGCAAGACAACAGATGGAGTTATTATCTCATTTTCTTTTATATAATTAGATACTATCTCCCCGTATTTTGAGCCTTTAAAATATTCTATCCAAGCCGAAGTATCCAATATTAATTTCATCTATTTTTGTCTTCCCAGATTTTCTCTCTCTCCTTAGAACTAAAACTCTTTGTCTTATTTTTTAAACTTCCAAATAAAGAAGCAGGAACCTTATCCTTTTTTTCCATTAAATGAAAAATTGTCTCTTCAAATGTTCTAGATCTAGACTCTTCTTTCATTCTCTTAAGTAGACCAAACAATCTTTCACTCATAGCAATGGTTTTCATCTTATTATAATTTATAATTTATATTTAAATCTTTCTATAAAAGAACCAACATACAGTTTAAAAACCCTTCATCTCTGATAAAAACAATATTAGCAGGTACAAGCTGAAACAAACCTTGACCAACTCCTGCACTATTTATATTAAAATTATGGCAAAGAAAACAGAGAAGAAAGAACTATCTGAAACTGAAGAGAAGGATAAGGTTAGCAAGGTAGAGGTATCTGCCGATGAAAAAAAGGCAAAATTGGCTAAGCTTCTTGAAAAGGCAAAAAAGCTGGAGAAAGCTGTTGAAGATGTTAAAGATATTGACTTAAAGAAAAAAGTCAAACCTGAAGGCGAAGACGAAAAGAAAGATACCCTGGTCCCTATGGAAGATTATCTCAAGTCTTCAATACATCTAGGAACAAGAGTTATAACTCCAGACATGAGAAAATATGTTTACAGAAGAAGAGCTGACGGCCTTGCAGTTTTCAACACTGCTCTGCTTGACGATAAAATAAGAGAAGGAATTGATTATCTATCAAAATTCTCCCCAGAGCAAGTAGTTGTGGTGTGCAAGAGAGAAGCAGGTTGGAAAGCTGTAAAGAAATTTTCAGAAGTAACGGGAATTCAAGCTTTCACTAAGAAATATCCAGCAGGAATATTGACAAATACAAATCTTGAAAACTTTATGGAGCGCGACTTGGTCTTTATCTGCGACGCTTGGCTTGACAAAAACGCGCTTAATGACGCTGTAAGAGTTAAAGTTCCAGTATTGGCAATATCAGATACAAATAATTTTAATCAGGGAGTTATCAGGATAATTCCAGGGAATAACAAGTCTGCAAAATCTCTTGGAATGATTTTCTATCTTCTTACAAAGCATTATGTTGAGAACAGAAAGCTGAATGTAGAAGTCCCTCCAATTCAAGATTTCATAGACGGCTGGGATAACTTGGTTCCTCCGAAGTAAACATCTTCTCAATCATATAAGTATATTTATACTCTTATTTCATACTTATCTTTTAATGATTCCCCAAAAGTTAAATCATTTTGTAGAATCTCAGCAACTTTCTCCTGAACTTATTTCTCATCTCTTCAAACAAGCAGATAAATTCAGAAAATTGCAGGAAGAGGGAAAACTTAAAAGTTTAAGACCTCTAGATGGTAAAATTCTTATAGCTGCTTTTTACGAGCCCAGCACAAGAACAAGATTCAGCTTTGAATCTGCAATGCTGAGAATGGGAGGAAAAGTGATAAGCAGTGAGAATGCAGGAGAATTCTCTTCCGCCGTGAAAGGGGAAACAATAGAGGACACTATCAGAGTGTTAGATGACTTCGGCGACTGCATTGTAATGAGACACAAAGAAGATGGAATAGCAAAAAAAGCTTCTGCTTTAAGCCAAGTTCCAGTAATAAACGCAGGAGATGGAAAAGGCCAGCACCCGACGCAATCTCTCCTTGATGTGTATACAATTAATAGGGAAATTGGCAGACTTGATAATCTAAATGTTGCAATGATTGGAGATTTGGCAAATGGAAGAACTGCTCGCTCACTTTGCTATCTCCTTTCAAAATATAAAAGAAATAAAATAACATTTATTTCTCCAGAATCTTTGAGAATGCGCGATGATATAAAGCATCATTTGCAAATGCATGAAACTTCTTACAAAGAAAGTGATGAATTTCATTCTATTCTGCCTGAAGTAGATGTTATTTATATGACGAGAATTCAGAAAGAAAGAATGCCTCCAGAACAATATGAAAAAGTAAAAGGAAAATTTATTTTTGGTCTGCCAGAGCTTCTAAAAATGAAAAAAGAAGCGCGCGTGATGCATCCTCTGCCAAAAGTTGATGAATTAAATCTGAGTTTAGAAGTTGAGCAGGAAGACAGAAGAGTAGCTTATTTCAGACAGGCAGAAAATGGCGTTCCAGTAAGAATGGCTCTTCTAAATCATCTGATAAACGG
>CAZDJT010000065.1:0-2424 GCA_964505875.1 Candidatus Woesearchaeota archaeon
GTAAGCGACTCCGTCTTCCAGGAGCTTCTTGATTTCTTTGTTAATCGCATCAGGGTGTTCTTTTAGCTCAACGATAAGCTTTTCTGTGTCAATTCCATTGTCTTTTTCAGCTTCTTTGACCATATCTAGAATCTTATCCTTTAGAAGGAGAAGCTTGGTTTTATCGTGGGCTTTAAATTCTTCAGACTCGACTTCAAGTTTTCTAATAATTAAAAATTGAGAATCTTTTTTCTTAATTATTTCTGGATTGATGTAAATCTCATTATTCCATGTTCTTAACAGCCCTATAATCATTATGGTGTCGCCTTGGGTTAATTGAGAAAACAGTTTCTCTACATCATCGCCAAAAGCTTTTGCTTTAATTTGACCAGTTGCGTCGTCTAGAGTTATAGAACCAAATTTCTTTTCTCCTTCTTGAATATATTTATCAGTGATATTTGCAATAACATTTATTCTGATTATTTGTCTATCACCAATTTCAATGTTCTTCAGCTTTTCTGCCTCTAGTGTTTGTTTCGCTGACAAAATAGAGCCGATTCGAAGCTTGCAGGCAGGATTTCTTTTTGGTATTGGTGTTATCTGTTGTGTATTTTGATTCTCCATTTTTATAATGTTATCTAAATATGAATGCTTTTAAGTTTTTGTGTTGTTTAACTATATTTTCTGAATGAAACCTTTTTTTGGCTTGAAAATATCTCCTGACCTTGATAGTTGTGTTAAGGCATCTTCTAATTCTATTGCAGACATTTTGCCTTCTATATTCTTTTCTAATTCCTCTATAGGAATTAATTTTCCAAGTCTTGATTCTAATTGAGCTATTGTCTCCCGGACAATTAGTATTTTGTTTCTTTTGCCCGCTGATATGCCTGAAGTTATTTTATCTATGTCGAAAGTCTTTGTCTCTTCATCATAACCTACTTGAATTAATGATGCTCTTAGGAGCTCGATAGCCCTTTTTGCGTCTTCTCTTGTGACTTCATTGCGCAGATGCATTTTCGCATGCGCCTCTGAAAGACGGATTATGCCTTCTAATTGTCTTGCTGTGATAGGTATGGGTTTTATTGCAGATTCAGAATTAGATGATTGACCTCTGAGCTTTACATAGAAATCTTTTATTTCTTCTATGGCGTCATCAGTTAGTTTTGGCTTGAATTTTTGTTTTGTATAAGAAATGTATTTTCTTAACAGTTTTGGGTTTACTATATCTCTTATTACTTCTTGCTTATGCTCTTCCAGGACGTGGGTTGCGATTGCTTCATCTTGGATTTTGTTTGGAAGGTCTTTTATTATGAATATTACATCAAATCTGCTTAATAATGCGGGAGAGATATCAACTTGTTCTGGAATTGGAACGTATGGGTTGAATCTGCCAAGCTTGGGATTGCCTGCTGCGAGAACAGTTGTTTCAGCGCGGAGAGTTGAATGAATATTAGCTTTTGAGATTGTCACCGTTTGCTGCTCGAGCGCCTCGTGCATTGCGCTTCTATCCTGTTCGTTCATCTTTTCTATCTCATCTATGCAAACAGTTCCCTTATTGGAGAGAACCATCGCGCCAGCCTCCAGAGCCCATCCTCTGAGGAATTCATCTTTCACGACGGCTGCTGTCAAACCGGCTGCAGTGGCGGCTTTTCCGGAAACATAACGGCCTTTTGGGGCGATTATCGATATGAATTTTAACAGCACTGATTTTGCTACTCCCGGGTCTCCAACTAACAGTATGTGAATATCTCCTCTTGTGTTTCCGCTATCTGACTTTTTTTTCTTGATACCTCCAAATAGTTGAAGGAGAACTGCCCCCTTTATTAGTTCATAACCGTAAATACTAGGAGCGACACTTTGTGATAGTCTTTTGAAAACGTTTGGGTCTGCCGCCAATTCTAATATTTGTTCTTCTTCTTCTTCAGTAATTTTTAAGTCTTCATAGGATTCTTCTAATGGGATTATATTATTTGCTTCAACAGCAATATCATAACGAGTTGAGACTGAACCTGTCTTTAATGGGATTGGAACTTCTTTTAATGTTCCAAGAATCTTTACTTTGCTTCCAGGAGTAGTGCGTTCTTCCATTTTTGGGTCCACAAGGTCTTCTTGCAGAAAGACGTTAATTCTTCTTGGCTGTTCCCCGCCTTCCAGGGAATCTGGGGATTCTTCAATGATAAGTCTTTGGGTGTCTACCATCTCTTTTGATAAAAGTCTGAAAGAACTTTTCCAGCCGCAAGTACATCTTGATGGTTCGCGAAATTTATTGTCTATTTGCAAAACTTATAATAAAGCACCGCAATTGTGACATTCTAATTTTGCATTTACTACTTGAGGGCGAACGTCAGACGCTTGTCTTATGATTCCTTCAATCCAGAGAAATTGATCTAAATGCTTTGCTCTAATCTCTCTTATCTTCATGTATGATGATTTTGGCAATTCGAT
>CAZDJT010000066.1:0-2283 GCA_964505875.1 Candidatus Woesearchaeota archaeon
TTTACTTTAAAGAGAAACTCGGCCCTTTATTACTATCATCTCCGCCTTGCCTTCTTTTGAAATCAGAAAGGTCAAAATCATCTATTTTCTTTTCTTTTCTCTCTTTTTTAACTTCTCTTTTAATTTCATTCTTTTTATCTTTCTCCTCTTTACCTAAGACTTCTTCTTTCTTTTCCATATTCGCTTCATTCACCGTCCCTTTTTTCTCCTCTTTCTGAGCAAATATAGAAGAGAAAAATCCTTTGCTCTCTTCTTTTTTCTCAGGGATAGATAAATTATTCTTTGCCCTCTCTATTTTACCGACTTCTTTGCCAACTCCTCTGTCCTCTTCATCTTTTTTCTCCCTCTTCGCTGAAAACATGCCTAAAACTCCTTTATCTTCACTATCCTCTCCATTCGGTTGAATATCCTCTTCCGCTTCTTCTTTAACAAATCTATGTCTGATAACTGGCTCTCTAATATCTAGAATCTTCCTTCCCAAAACCAGTTCCTTCTTATCTTTCTCCAGTTCTTTCTGCATCTCTCCTTCTGAGAGTTTGTAAGGGCTATGAACTATTGGTCTAAACTCAACAAAGTAAGGCTCTCCTTTATTATATCCTGCACTTTCCACCATTCCCAAAGCCGTCGGTAATTTAGATATAATCTTGCTTATATTTGCTCCATGTCTTTCTCTTACTCGCTTTATATCTCCTTCATATCTTGTATGTAGCTGTATCTCTGTCCCTATGTTTCCTCTTATCGCTCCTTTGAAGTCTGTCAAAACCTGTGAAATCATCAGCAAACCAACGCCCCACTTTCTAAACTCTCTCACTGCTTGCTCCAATTTAACATACGCTCTTCTTCCTCCGTATTTAGGCAATAGTCTATGAACTTCATCTAAAACAAGAAGAGTCTTCAAGCTCCCAGTCTCCAGCAATTTAGCTCTATAAATTCTTTCAAAAGATTCTTCAATAAAATAATCGGCTTCTTTAGGATCAAGGCTATCCATCTTCAAGATAACAAGCCCTTTGCTCTTCAGATAAGGAATTATATCTACATGCAAATTATCTGACTTTATATCAAATATAGTTGTCTTGAAATTCTCTCCCCTTTTTAACCCAAACTTTCTGTATCTCGAAGCCATCGCTCTGTCCTCATTTCTTTTGGAAAATCCAGACCACTGCCCAACTGGATCAAAGACAACTACACTCTCTCCCTTCTTCAGCAATTCTTCAACTATTACCATTCCAGCGATTGTTTTACCAGAACCAGTTCCTCCAGCTATCAGCGTGTGTCTGTTAAGCTGAGTGTGATCAAGGTAAGTCTTCTCCTCTGTGTCAGCCACTATTCCAATATAAGCATACTTAGATTTCGGAAGAGAGAAAAAGTCTGGGAAAGGATAAATGCTATTCTTCTTCATCTCTTCCATCTTCTTCAAAAACAGTTTCTTCCTCAAAAAGGCAAAATAGTAAACTGTAATTATCAAAATAAAGGCTAAAACAATTACAGTCATTATTATAGGCAAGTAATTCTTAACAAAACCAGCAAAGCCTTCATTTCCAACACTGAAAGTTGCAGAAGCGAGAGCAAAAGAATTGTCATATTCTGCTTTCAAAACAAGAATATAATCTCCAATAGAGGAATTAGCAGGCATTGCTAAAGAACGAGTAAGAGCAAGCGACTTATCTATAGAAACTTTTTCTTCTTTAGTCAAAATAGTCTGGTTTGTCTGCTTGCTTATGACGCCGTAATCCAGAGTAACGTTATAATTTCTCAGTTGCCCAAGATTGAATGCTCCAACTCTGAATATTAATTCATCTCCAGAAGAAAGTTTCTGTTTCTCCAATATTAATGAAACATCAAGCAGTTTCTGCAACTGACTTTTAACTATAATATTAACAGGAATATTAAATGTATTCTTGGAAACAGAGATATTAATCTCTCCGATATATGCGCCAGCTCTAACAGCATTTATGATAACAGGAATGACTGCAGAACTTGAAGAATTTACTTCTCCTTTATCATTAATTGCAATTAAACTTCCAAGTTTGCCCGACAGCAATACATTAAAACTCTCTTTCGTCTTCTTTGAGTTTGTTACAACTATCTCTCTCTGCTTTCTTTCGCCTTCATTTATTTCCTCTTCTATCTTAAATGGCGTTATCGAAACAAATCCTGCTGCAGCACTGCTTCCTCCACCGCCTCCGCTAGTCTGCGGCTGTTGAGGTTCAGGCTCTTGAGAAACATTATTGGCAGAAGAACAATCAATAGGACAAGTAAGGGAATTTTCACCATAAGCAGAAG
>CAZDJT010000067.1:0-1842 GCA_964505875.1 Candidatus Woesearchaeota archaeon
GACTGCAAATTCAGCTAATCTTCCTGACATAATAGCTGAATTAAAGACTCTTCATTCTCATTTACCAAAAGAAGAACAGGTTTAGAAACCTTTTTATACCCTTTCTCCTCTGCTTTTCTGAAGACGGCCATAGTGACAAGGAAATACCTGTTCCCATTCCGAACACAGAAGTCAAGCTTGTCGCGTCGGTTGCATTAGTCTCCGTCAAGAGGCAAAACTCCGATGCTGTCTTCGATTCATATTATCTGAATATGAATTGCTTACGATTATTCGATTTATTTTTCTCATAAAAATAAAATGGCTACGCTCATTCGACTCATTTTTCTCAGGCAGTATATTTATATCTTCAATATTCTTATTTAAAATATGAAATTAAACTCATCAAAAACAGAAGCAAAAGATAAAATTGAAAAGTTCTTCTCAAAAGAATCTTTTACGTCAGAAGAAGCAAAGAAAATAAGACGGCTGGCTATGAAATATAGTATCAGATTAGGAGAAAATAGAAAACTCTTTTGCAAGCACTGCTTCAATAAACTAAAAGGAAAGACAAGAATAAATAAAGGATATAAAACAGTCGTATGCGATAATTGCAAGAATAAGAGCAGGTTTAAGATTGATTAAAGCAAAGAAACTTCATCAATCATTCTTAAATTTCCATCTTCTAATTCATACTGTGCTTCTCTAATCCAACCATATTTTGTATTAGTCCTATAATGAGTGCTGATAATAACTCTTCCTTTTCCATCTTTAGATATAACTCTTAAAGGATTAAGATTATCATCAACAATCATCTCAATAAATGCTTTCCTGTCTTCAGAAAAATCCATTATGCTTTCTTGAACTTAGTTATCTGAGGAAGCATATCCGCATGTCCTAAAAGAGCGGCTCTGCAGCAATATCTCTCCAGACCAAGTTCTGTAAGAACTTCTCCAGCATCTTCGCCAGAATCTACTCTCTTCTTGTAGTCTTCCCAGAATTGTCCAATTGGCTTACCACATCCAAAGCATCTAACAGGAATAATCATATTTATATTGTCCAAATCTGCTTTTTAAAACTTACGTTTTACTATCCCAGATTCATTCTTGAGACCTTTTGACTTTCTGAATTCATCAAGAGTACCAGTCTCTACATATCTTGCAAGAGCATCTAACTGCAACTGGATAACTTCTGGTCTTCCAAGTTTTTTGTATTTTTTCAGATTTTCCATCTGAGCATAACTTATCTTTCCACATTCTTGATAAGCTTTAGCAAGAGCTTGGAAACCTTCAGCTCTGGCCAGATTATATTTTGCTTCTTCACTATTTGTATGCGGGGGAAGAAGCTCATTTAATGCCTCAAGAGCCAGCTCTAAATCTCCTTCAGCAAAAGCTCTCTCAAATTCTGCCTGCTTACCTGTCTGATAATCAACACTAAATATTCTCATCATCTTGGCATAAAATATAGGTTTATAAACACTGTCCCTGCTATTTTTATTATGGAAAACATAATTGCACTGAAAGGCATAAGCAAATACTATGAAATGGGGAAAATATAGTCAAGGCTCTTGATGGAATAGACATAAATGTCAAGAAAGGAGACTTTGTAGCTATAATGGGGCCTTCTGGCTCAGGAAAAAGCACGGCTATGAATCTTACAGGCAGTTTGGACTTGCCGAATAAAGGAACAATTTATCTTGACGGTAGAGACATATCTCAATTTACAGAATCAGAACTTGCACAAGCAAGAGGAAAAAAGATAGGCTTTATCTTTCAAGGTTTCAATCTTATTCCAAATCTTACAGCAAAGGAAAATATCGCACTCCCTCTAATGTTTCAGGAAGTTTCAAAAGAGGAAAGAGATATT
>CAZDJT010000068.1:0-1811 GCA_964505875.1 Candidatus Woesearchaeota archaeon
AATAGCGCCCGCACCGGGAATCGGACCCGGGACTCATCCGTTCTGCGTTTTCGCCCTTCTTTTTAAGGAAGGTTGAACTTAAGACGCGACAGGGACGTGTTTTGCCACTAAACTATGCGAGCTTAAAATCTGATTGCTTTGAAGCTTTTTAAACTTTTATTTCATTAAAAGTTTAATCAATATCTTACAATAATCTAAAAAGAAATATAATTATAGTTGTTGTAGTCTTAATCGTTCTTGCTCTAGCATTCTTTGCTTTGAGATATAGAAAGAAGATGAATAGTAATTAATACTTCTGCAATTAACTCTAAAACGCATATCTTTTTATACGCTTCTATTTAAGATTTTTCATGGATCCACAAGTATATAGAACTAAGATAGGAGATAAAGAAGTAAATACCCAGACTGTGCTCGGAGCGTTTGTCCCAAATCAAGTTACGAGCTTAGTATATGGAGCCGTTCAAGTCAATAAAGGAGACACAGGTATAGAAGTTGGAGCAGGAACGGGAGCAGGCACACTATATCTAGCAAGAAAAGAAGAACTAAAACATCTTTTTGCAATAGAACCAGTAGAAATGCATATTGAATTGTTAAATAAAGAATTAAGAGCGCAGAACTTAGAAAGAAAAGTTACAGTTCTAATGGGTTCTCTATTTGAGCCTATAAGAACATTCTATGAAGGAATTGAAGATGAGATAGCAGTAGACTTCATTGTCTCAGATGCTTCAGGAATGGATGAAGCAGGAAGAATATTAGGATGGTACAACAATAATATTCCTCTTGGTGGAGAGAATGGGGCGGAAGTTACAATTAAATTTCTTAAAGAAGCAGGATATTTATTAAATCTTAACAACCAAGATAGAAGAGTTTACTTCCCAATTATAGAACAGTTTGCAGATGGAGAAGCAATTCTTGAAACAGCAAATGCTAGATTCAAAAACGTAAGAGAAATAGGAAGAAAAGAATTTCCTCTAACTGGAGAAGGCATAAGTGCACTTACGACAGCAGGTTATATTCCCTACAAACCATTTGGAACAAGAGGTTCAAGAAAACTTTGGTCGGCTGTAGTCTATGAAGCAAGAGAACCTAGGATTGGATGAAACGATTAACTTCTGAAACAAACTTTCTCCATTCCTTCTTTCCAGTAAAAGAATGGTCTGCTCCTTTAACTATAACAAGTTTTTTCGGCTTATTGCATAGCTTGTAAAGCTCAATAGGGTCTTTAGAAGAAGGAATAGCCTGATCATTTTTTCCATGAATTATCAGAACTTTCCCTTTATACTTCTTCATAGAAGAAGGAATATCCAATTTAAAGAACTCATCATAAAATGCTTTCTTCAATCTTTTCCCATAAACCCAGCTCCATTTTCTATCATAAACAATATATCCTTTAGTCCAGAAATCTTTTATCTGTTCATCTGTAAAATCATATCTTGCAGCATGTTTCAAATCGCTAACAGGACCAGATAAAACCAGATTATTTATTCTCTTGTCTTTATGAGCATACAAAGAAGCATCAATAGCTCCTGTTGAGTGACCTATTAATATCAACTCTTTAAAATCTACCACTTTCTCAAGGAAATTTATTGCATATTTTATATCTTCAACTTCTTTGCTCATTAATTTATCTTCAAACTTTCCTTCAGAATCCAGATTATGTGAAAAATCAAATCTTAATACTGTGTAGCCCAGCTTTTCAAAAGATTTCCCAATTCGTGGCGATGTAGAACCTTTGCTATTGCTCGGAAAACCATGGCAAAAAACAATTGCTTTCCCATTATCTTTCTTAGGGATATGCAAATATCCTCTCA
>CAZDJT010000069.1:0-1659 GCA_964505875.1 Candidatus Woesearchaeota archaeon
ATTAGCACATCCTGAATTTTATCATGTAAAGGCTCAAGACAGAAAGAATAATGCATTCGTCATAGGTCTGCCTGGACTTGTTCATGAGTCAGAGCCATCTAGAATTGAAGGCATACTTGATCAATTATCCAAAGAGCATAAAATACCTGGAGTAAGAGTTAATTATTCGCAAGTTAGATTTGATGAAGCAACGAAGACAATTATCTGTGATTTTGACTTGCTGGGATTCAGGCAAGATATACAAAACTCTCTTAAAGTTGCAGGACAAGAAGGAATAATAAATAGAGAAACAAAAATAGGTTTTATAACAAATAGCATTAGTGCAGGAATTTTTGTATTTTACCTAAGTAGAAATCATGGAGCAATAAATAGAATAGAAGCAATAGCTTCCATATCTCCTCTTCCAGGATGGGCACAATCATACGACGAAAAGACAAGGAATAGATTGGACTTGCGGAGAGACTTAGAAATTAGTACAAAACAAGATAAGCAAATGGGCATTACGCGTAAAATAACTTGCTCTTCATTGCCGCAAGTAATGGGGTTTGATGGCATTAAATTATTAGAAGAAATGGACATACCAAGAAAGAAAGGGATAAAAGCGCTAACTATGATAGGGAATTACGACACAATCTCTAGTCCTAAAGGCATGGAATTATATCATAAAAGACTGACTGGAGATATCAAAGGTATCAGAAAGTATGGTCTTCACCATGAACTTTCACCTGCTCAAAGTCAGGAAACAGTAGATTTCCTAGCAGAAACATTAAACCATTCAAAAGGAAAATAAAATCAATATAATTTAATTCAGTTAATATCTCATAAATAACTTTCTTATAAAATGATAGTTATATTTCACATATTAATTAGAAAATACATACAGCAAGATAATAATTTCTCCGTTCTTCTTAATAAAAACCATTAGTTAAGAACTTTAAAATCAGCGCGATACCTGAATTTCCTTATTCCTATATCTCCCGCCCATTTAACTTTAAAGATCTTAATTCTCTTGCCAGCTTCTTTTGCTTCAGAATTAATCATAAATTTCTCTGCTTCAATCTCATCTTCATCGCAAAATCCATAATAATTAACTTCTCCTCCTTTTTTTATTCTGGTAAAAGCAATATCCAGAAAACTATCAGATAAATTAGGTCTGGCTAATATTATCCTGTCAAATTTTTCCTTTATCTTAGGAACTACTTTCCGAACATCTCCCTGAATTGCCTCAGCTCTGTCTTGAACTTTATTTCTCTTTATATTATCAACAGCATATTTTGTGCATTCTCTTCCCAACTCAACAGAAATAATCTTATCCGCTTTCCCAGCTTTAGCAATGACAACAGCATATGGCCCCACTCCTCCGCAAAGAACAAGAACTTTTTCTCCTTTTTTCACTCTCTCCGCCAATTCTTTTCTTTCAGCAGCAAGTCTAGGAGAAAAATAACAGCTGTCTACATTAAAACGAAGAACACAGCCATTCTCTTTGTACAATGCTTCTTTCGTCTTTTCTCCAAAAATATGTTTTGTCTTCTGCACTCTCAATCTTCCCTTAAATTTCTCAGTCTTCTCAAGAACAGTCTTAATGTTTTTGTTAATTCTAATAAGACTCTTAGCAAACTTCTCTTTCTCTTTCTTCTTCTCCTTTCTATCAAATTTAAC